>NZ_PQMR01000024.1:0-986 GCF_008930935.1 Corynebacterium sp. 11A | reverse complement strand
ATGCCAATTGCAACCCCCGAGGTCTATAACGAGATGCTGACTAAGGCTAAGGAGGGCGGTTTCGCCTATCCGGCCATCAACTGCACCTCTTCCGAGACCATCAACGCCGCGCTCAAGGGCTTCGCTGATGCCGAGTCTGATGGCATCATCCAGTTCTCCACTGGCGGCGCTGAGTTCGGTTCCGGCCTTAACGTGAAGAACAAGGTTGCTGGCGCGTGCGCACTGGCCGCTTTCGCGCACGAGGCAGCCAAGCACTACGGCATCAACGTTGCCCTGCACACCGATCACTGCCAGAAGGAAGTTCTGGACGAGTACGTGCGTCCGCTGATCGCGATCTCTCAGGAGCGCGTGGATCGCGGTGAGTTGCCGCTGTTCCAGTCTCACATGTGGGATGGTTCGGCTGTGCCGATCGACGAGAACCTTGAGATCGCCCAGGAGCTGCTGGAAAAGGCTCGCAAGGCCAATATCGTTCTCGAGGTAGAGATCGGTGTCGTCGGCGGCGAGGAAGACGGCGTGGAGGCCAAGGCTGGCGCTAACCTCTACACCTCTGAGGAAGACTTCGCTAAGACCATTGATGCTCTCGGTACCGGCGAGAACGGCCGCTACCTGCTGGCCGCTACCTTCGGTAACGTTCACGGCGTGTACAAGCCGGGCAACGTCAAGCTGCGCCCCGAGGTTCTGGATATGGGCCAGAAGGTGGCAGAGAAGAAGCTCGGCCTTGATGCCGGCTCTAACCCCTTCGATTTCGTTTTCCATGGTGGCTCCGGCTCTGAGAAGGAAAAGATCGAGGAGTCCCTGCGTTACGGCGTGATCAAGATGAACGTGGACACCGATACCCAGTACGCGTTCACTAAC
Organism: Corynebacterium sp. 11A; assembly: GCF_008930935.1. Classification (NCBI taxonomy): domain Bacteria; kingdom Bacillati; phylum Actinomycetota; class Actinomycetes; order Mycobacteriales; family Corynebacteriaceae; genus Corynebacterium; species Corynebacterium sp. 11A. The sequence continues at coordinate 131 of NZ_PQMR01000024.1, read as the reverse complement.
CCGGTCGCCCGCCACATGTTCGCTAACTACGATGGCGTGTTCAAGATCGACGGCGAGGTCGGCAACAAGAAGGTCTACGATCCCCGCTCCTACATGAAAAAGGCTGAGACCGGCATGGCCGAGCGCATCGT
>NZ_PQMR01000023.1:0-1292 GCF_008930935.1 Corynebacterium sp. 11A | reverse complement strand
GAGCGGCCAAAGCCATCGATGGTCACGGCAATGAGCTCGCGTTCCTCTGTACTGTCCAGCCGCGTGGACTCTTGGAACAGCACCTCGCTCTCGGGATCTGTCGCGTCCGTCACACTGAGCTGGGCGGCGGCCGCCCCGAGCAGCAACACCAGCCTTTGCCAGGAGCTATCGACGTCCACGGCGATGCTCCCTCCAGGGCTGAGATCGAGCTCTTCGATGAGGAAGTTTCCCATCTTGGCGGCCCAGTTATCGAGGGTCAGTGCCGAGAAATCCATGCGGAATCCCCGAGCTTCATCGTAGAAGGTCAATACGGGGGCGCTGGGGGCGTCGCGGTGCGCGTCGAAAAGCGTGAGCATGCACCCTAACCTAGTTGACGCAGCGCGGGCCGTCTCCGCCGGCATCGAGCGTGGGGGAGAGCTGAGAGTCATCCAGCTCGGTGCCTGGCTCTCCGATGACCTCGGTGGACTCGCTTTCTACAGGGGCGTTTTCATCCTTCGGCCCGATATAGTCATCGTGCACAACCACCACGACGCTGCCTGGGTTGAGGGTGGGGGAAGAGACCACGGGCACCCCGCCGAGCTTGTCGGCGAGTGCGAGGGCGGCCGGATTCTGCGGATCGGCGGCCACCACTTGGGAGTAGGTATACAGCCCTGCTGGGGCATTGCCGATCTCGCCCATGGTGTAGCCATCATTCTTCAGCGCCCCGCCCACCTGCGCGGCGAGGCCGGTGGTGTTGGTGGAGTTGAGGACGGTGACGTCCGTGATCGCGCTGGGGCCGCTGTTATCGGCTGCCGTGGCGTCATTATCCTTTCGATCCTTCTGGCTGTCCGTGGATTCTTGACCGTCGTGCTCGTCGCGGTTGAGGAGGCGATCAAAGTAATCGTGTACCTCGGTGCGATCCACAGTGACCACCGATTCGCCATAATCGCCCACGCCGTCGATGCTGGTGACGGGTATGGTTTCGAAGAGCACATTGCCGCCGGCCAGATCCTGCAGCTGGGTGGCGAAGCTCATGATGTCCCAGTCCTCGTCAATGATCACCGAACGGGTGACGGCATCGCCCATCTGATTCAACTTGGAGGGGCTGGTGAGCGTGTTGGTTTTGAGTGCGGTCTGTACCAGAGAGGCCATATAGGCCTGCTGGCGCACAATGCGGTCCAAGTCGCCGCGGGGCAGACCGTGGCGCTGACGAACGAAGGCCAGTGCCTCTTTGCCGCTGAGGGTCTGGCGGCCGGCGGGGAAATCCGCGCCGGAGAACTTGTCAGAGGTGGCCTCGTTCAAGCACACTTCCA
>NZ_PQMR01000022.1:0-5465 GCF_008930935.1 Corynebacterium sp. 11A | reverse complement strand
TGTGAAGTTTTAGGTCGGCGGTGACTTACTCTCCCACACCCTCCCGGGTGCAGTACCATCAGCGCTGTCGGGCTTAGCTTCCGGGTTCGGAATGGGACCGGGCGTGTCCCCGATGCTATAACCACCGACACATTTTTTTGTGTGGGTTTGTGTTGTTTCAGATACTGTGTAGTGGACGCGTGCGGCTTTACTCGTGCTTGTTGTTGTTTTTCGTGTGTTGCGTGTGTGTTTTTTGTTGGTGGGTTAGTACCAGTCACCTCGAACACATTACTGTGCGTCCAGTTCTGGCCTATCAACCCCATCATCTCTGGGGTACCTCAAAAGAAACCTGGTCTTGAAAGGGGCTTCCCGCTTAGATGCTTTCAGCGGTTATCCTGTCCGTACGTAGCTAACCAGCCGTGCTCCTGGTGGAACAACTGGCACACTAGAGGTACGTCCGTCCCGGTCCTCTCGTACTAAGGACAGCTTTTCTCAAGTTTCAACGCGCGCGGCGGATAGAGACCGAACTGTCTCACGACGTTCTAAACCCAGCTCGCGTGCCGCTTTAATGGGCGAACAGCCCAACCCTTGGGACCTACTCCAGCCCCAGGATGCGACGAGCCGACATCGAGGTGCCAAACCATCCCGTCGATATGGACTCTTGGGGAAGATCAGCCTGTTATCCCCGGGGTACCTTTTATCCGTTGAGCGACACCCAATCCACGATGAGGTGCCGGATCACTAGTCCCTACTTTCGTATCTGCTTGACATGTCTGTCTCACAGTTAAGCTCCCTTGTGCACTTACACTCAACACCTGATTGCCAACCAGGCTGAGGGAACCTTTGGGCGCCTCCGTTACTCTTTGGGAGGCAACCGCCCCAGTTAAACTACCCACCAGGCACTGTCCCCAACCCAGATCATGGGCCAAGGTTGAGATATCCGAATCGGTCAGAGTGGTATTTCACCGTGCGACTCCACACCAACTAGCGTTAATGCTTCAACGTCTCCCACCTATGCTACACAAACCGACCCGAACACCAATACCAAGTTGTAGTGAAGGTCCCGGGGTCTTTTCGTCCTGCCGCGCGTAACGAGCATCTTTACTCGTACTGCAATTTCACCGGGCCTGTAGTTGAGACAGCAGGGAAGTCGTTACGCCATTCGTGCAGGTCGGAACTTACCCGACAAGGAATTTCGCTACCTTAGGATGGTTATAGTTACCACCGCCGTTTACTGGGGCTTAAATTCTCCGCTTCGACCCCAAAAGGGTCTAACAGGTCCTCTTAACCTTCCAGCACCGGGCAGGCGTCAGTCCGTATACATCAACTTCCACGTTTTCGCACAGACCTATGTTTTTAGTAAACAGTCGCTTCCCTCTAGACTCTGCGACCACCACACAGCTTGTACACCGTGTAGGGTCCCCCTTCTCCCGAAGTTACGGGGGTATTTTGCCGAGTTCCTTAACTACAGTTCACCCGCTCGCCTTAGTATTCTCTACTCGATCACCTGTGTCGGTTTGGGGTACGGGCCGGCCATATACATCGCTAGAAGCTTTTCTCGACAGCACAGGATCACCACCATCCCCACTAAGTGGGTACGCATCACGCCTCACCCTTCAATGTGTCCCGGATTTACCTAGAACACGGACTACACGCTTACACCAACACAACCAACGGTTGGCGTGGCTACCACTCTGTGTCACTCCATCACTTGACTACGACAGATCAGGCCCCACGCATCCTCACACACCACACACCCCGAAAGGCGTGTTAGAGGTGATTCTGGGTGGTTAGTATCACTGCATCATCATTGGTCGCATATAACCGGGTACGGGAATATCAACCCGTTTGCCATCGACTACGCCTGTCGGCCTCGCCTTAGGACCCGACTCACCCTGGGAAGACGAGCTTGACCCAGGAACCCTTGATCATCCGGCGGCAAGGATTCTCACCTTGCATTCGCTACTCATGCCTGCATTCTCACTCGCACACACTCCACCATAAGCTTCCGCCACAGCTTCACCGCATGCACGACGCTCCCCTACCCAACAACACACAAAGATGTCATTGTCGTGGTTTCGGCGGTGTACTTCAGCCCCACTACATTGTCGGCGCAGAACCACTCGACCAGTGAGCTATTACGCACTCTTTCAAGGATGGCTGCTTCTAAGCCAACCTCCTGGCTGTCTTCGCGATCCCACATCCTTTTCCACTTAGTACACTCTTAGGGGCCTTAACCGACGATCTGGGCTGTTTCCCTCTCGACTACGAAGCTTATCCCCCGCAGTCTCACTGCCACGCTATAACATTCGCGGTATTCGGAGTTTGGCTGATGTTGCTAAGATGATAGTCCCGCTCAACCAACCAGTAGCTCTACCCCCGCAAAGAAACACGCAACGCTGCACCTAAATGCATTTCGGGGAGAACCAGCTATCACGGAGTTTGATTAGCCTTTCACCCCTACCCACAACTCATCCCCTCAGTTTTCAACCTAAGTGGGTTCGCGCCTCCACAACCTCTTACAGCTGCTTCACACTGGCCATGGGTAGATCACTCCGCTTCGGGTCCAGGACACGCCACTAAACACACTAGTTAGTATTCGCTTTCGCTACGACTACCCCACACACGGGTTAACCTCGCGACATGCCGCTGACTCGCAGGCTCATTCTTCAAAAGGCACGCCATCACCCCACAAAAGAGGCTCTGACGGATTGTAGACACACGGTTTCAGGTACTATTTCACTCCCCTCCCGGGGTACTTTTCACCATTCCCTCACGGTACTCATACACTATCGGTCACGCCAAGTATTCAGGCTTACCGGGTGGTCCCGGCAGATTCACAGCAGATTCCACGAGCCCGCTGCTACTCGGGAACACGCACACAACCATCGATGCATATGTTCGGCTACCGGACTCTCACCGTCTACGGTAGGTGATCCCACACCACTTCGCCTCACACACACCAACAATCGAGATGACACGGCAGTATCACCAACACACATGCCCCACAACCAGCCACACGCAACCCCTGCCGAGTATCACACGCATGACTTTTAGCCATCATCCGCTTTCGTTCGCCACTACTCACAGAATCACTATTGTTTTCTTCTCCTACGGGTACTGAGATGTTTCACTTCCCCGCGTACACCCCCTATGTAGCTATACATTCACCACAAGGAAACACACACCATAAAAAGCATGTGCTAGGTTACCCCATTCGGACACCCTCGGATCAACGCTCGATTGACAACTCCCCGAGGACTATCGCGGCCTTCCACGTCCTTCATCGGCTTGACGATGCCCAGGCATCCACCGTGCGCCCTTAATAAAAAACAGACACACAAACAATCAAAAAACACTAAGAACAAACACAATAAAATTGCTCGCGTCCACTATACAGTTCTCAAACAACACACACACCAACCACCCACCACCACACAAGCAGTAGTAGATAACCTGGTATGCCCACAAGACAACCATGTTGCCTCAGACACCCAACAATGCACCAACTTCGCATAAACTTTGCCGACATGCTCGTCAACCACTCACAGTTGCGGCGCGCGCATCTATTCACGATCGCGCATGTTCCATACAGGAATTTCAACTAAATACAGAAGCGGTGTCACCTATAACCATGACACCAAAACAAAAACTCCTTAGAAAGGAGGTGATCCAGCCGCACCTTCCGGTACGGCTACCTTGTTACGACTTCGTCCCAATCGCCAATCCCACCTTCGACCACTCCCCACCAAAAAGGCTTAGGCCATGGGCTTCGGGTGTTATCAACTTTCATGACGTGACGGGCGGTGTGTACAAGGCCCGGGAACGTATTCACCGCAGCATTGCTGATCTGCGATTACTAGCGACTCCGACTTCATGGGGTCGAGTTGCAGACCCCAATCCGAACTAAGACTGACTTTCAAGCGATCCGCTCACCCTCACAGGCTCGCATCGCGTTGTATCAACCATTGTAGCATGTGTGAAGCCCTGGACATAAGGGGCATGATGATTTGACGTCATCCCCACCTTCCTCCGAGTTAACCCCGGCAGTCTCTCATGAGTCCCCACCATAACGCGCTGGCAACATAAGACAAGGGTTGCGCTCGTTGCGGGACTTAACCCAACATCTCACGACACGAGCTGACGACAACCATGCACCACCTGTGAACAAGCCAAAAAGGAAAACGTATCTCTACGCCGATCCTGTCCATGTCAAGCCCAGGTAAGGTTCTTCGCGTTGCATCGAATTAATCCACATGCTCCGCCGCTTGTGCGGGCCCCCGTCAATTCCTTTGAGTTTTAGCCTTGCGGCCGTACTCCCCAGGCGGGGCGCTTAATGCGTTAGCTACGGCACAGAAACCATGAAAAGTCCCCACACCTAGCGCCCACCGTTTACAGCATGGACTACCAGGGTATCTAATCCTGTTCGCTACCCATGCTTTCGCTCCTCAGCGTCAGTAACTGCCCAGTAACCTGCCTTCGCCATCGGTGTTCCTCCTGATATCTGCGCATTTCACCGCTACACCAGGAATTCCAGTTACCCCTACAGCACTCAAGTAATGCCCGTATCGCCTGCACGCCCGAAGTTAAGCCCCGGGATTTCACAGACGACGCGACAAACCACCTACGAGCTCTTTACGCCCAGTAATTCCGGACAACGCTCGCACCCTACGTATTACCGCGGCTGCTGGCACGTAGTTAGCCGGTGCTTCTTCTATACCTACCGTCACCAAAAAGGCTTCGTCGGTACCGAAAGGAGTTTACAACCCGAAGGCCTTCATCCCCCACGCGGCGTCGCTGCATCAGGCTTGCGCCCATTGTGCAATATTCCCCACTGCTGCCTCCCGTAGGAGTCTGGGCCGTGTCTCAGTCCCAATGTGGCCGATCACCCTCTCAGGCCGGCTACCCGTCGACGCCTTGGTAGGCCATTACCCCACCAACAAGCTGATAGGCCGCGAGCTCATCTTGAACCAAAATAAATCTTTCCACCACCGACACTAAACGATGGTCCTATCCGGTATTAGACCCAGTTTCCCAAGCTTATCCCAGAGTCCAAGGCAGATCACCCACGTGTTACTCACCCGTTCGCCACTCGAGTACCCCAGCAAGCTGAGGCCTTTCCGTTCGACTTGCATGTGTTAAGCACGCCGCCAGCGTTCGTCCTGAGCCAGGATCAAACTCTCCACAAAAAACCAAAAACACCACAAAGGTGTAATCAGAAAAAAGCTACAAGCTCCGTGAAAAGCCCAAAACTAGCAAAAAAAACAAAAAACAAAAGGGGGCAGAATCCGACGAGGAAAACCCACCCCCAAAAAAATCATCAACACACACTGCTAAAAAACAGCACACGCATCAAATCACATGCGACCAAACAAACCCCAATCACAAGGGCACCTGATCCACACACAACCAAACACGCACACCACAACAAAAGCAGCACACATCAACAAAACAAAGCTGGCACACTATCGAGTTCTCAAACAACA
>NZ_PQMR01000021.1:0-12172 GCF_008930935.1 Corynebacterium sp. 11A | reverse complement strand
GCCCCACGACCCCCACCTCCTGCCGCCTAGATCACAAAAGTCGCTACTATGAACGGTGTGTCCTACCTAATACGAGTCCTCCTGCCCGACGAGCCCGGCAGTCTCGGCATGCTTGCTGAGGCGATCGGTGTCATTGGTGGCAATATCCAATCGGTGGATGTTGTGCACCAATTCGACAGCGGCACCGTTATGGATGACATCGTGGTGGATTTGCCTTCTGGCACGCTCCCAGACAGCATCGTCTCCGCCGCGCAGGAAATCCCCGGTGTGATCATCGATTCGCTGCGCCCCTTCTCGGGCGTGGTCGATCGCCGCGGCCAGATCAAGATGCTGGCTGCTGTCGCCGAGAACTCTAGGCGGATCGAGGTAGCCATGAAAGAGCTTGTCGACGTCATCCCCCGCACCATGACCTCTGGGTGGGCCATTGTGCTCGGGCCCGCTGGGCGGGTGGCCGCCTCTACTGCCGCCCCAGAAGACGACGGCAACCTCCCGGAGATCAACGTCCATTCCGCCCGCCTGCTCGACCCAGAGGAAGAAACATGGGTTCCGGAACGCTGGGCCCTCTTGGATGCCTCGCTAGCGGTGGTGCCGCTGGGCGAGACTGACTTGCTGCTAGTGGTGGGCCGCCCCGGCGGCCCCGATTTCCTCTCCAGCGAGGTCGAGCACCTCGGCAACGTGGGCCACGTTATTGGCTCAATCCTAAAAGCTGCATAAAGCCCGCCTCGTCGAGGATCTCAAGGCCGAGATCTCGGGCCTTGGTTTCCTTCGAGCCGGCATTCTCCCCAGCCACCACATAGGTGGTCTTTTTCGAGACTGAGGACGCCGCTTTGCCGCCGCGCGCGACAATGGCGTCCTTTGCTTCTTCGCGGGTGAAGTTTTCTAGGGTGCCGGTGACCACGATGCTCATGCCCTCCAGCAACTGCGGCAGCTCCGCCTGCTCGGAGATATCTTCCTCCATGGTCACCCCGCTCGCGGCCCACGTGTCCACGATGGCCCGGTGCCAGTCCACCTGCCACCAGTCGGCGATCGATTCAGCGATCGTGTGGCCTACTCCCTCGACTTCGGCGATCTCCTCCAGGGGAGCGTCGAAAAGCGCTGGGATAGAACCGAAATGCTGGGCAAGCGCCCGGGCGGCGGTGGGGCCCACGTGGCGAATAGATAACGCCACGAGTACCCGCCAGAGCTCAACTCCGGTGGAGGCGGCGAGATTGTCCAAGAGTTTTTTGGCGCTCGCGTTGAGCGCGCCGGTGGAGGTGGTATAGACGGCAGAGGCGCGCAGGTCCTCCTCGCTGAGATCGAAAAGCCTCGCCTCGTCGCGGAGGATCCCCCGGTCAATCAGATCCTGGGCACCCTTCTCGCCGAGAGCCTCAATATCGAAGGCGCTCCGCGAGGCCAGATAGGACAGCCGGCCGGTGAGCTGACCGCGACACGAGCGGGTATTGGGGCAACGCCAATCAGCGTCATCGGCCTTAGCCGGGCGCAGTCGCGTGCCGCACTCAGGGCAGAGCGTGGGGAAGATATACTCCCGCTCGCTGCCATCACGCGTATCGGCCACTGGGCCCAATACCTCCGGGATGATCTCGCCGGCCTTGCGAATCACCACGGTATCGCCGATGAGAACGCCCTTGCGGGCCACCTCCTCGGGGTTGTGCAGGGTGGCCATGCTCACCGTCGAACCGGCCACGAACACCGGATCCATCACCGCATACGGGGTGACACGCCCAGTGCGGCCCACACTAGCCCGAATATCGATGAGCGTCGTGGTTACTTCCTCCGGCGGGTACTTATAGGCGATCGCCCAGCGCGGCGCCCGGGATGTCGCACCATAATCGCGCTGCTGCTGCAGATCATTGACCTTCACCACCAGACCATCAAGCTCAAACACGGCATCGTGCCGGTGCTTTTCCCAGTAGTTGACTTGGGCAATGATCTCCTTCGTGCTGCTCGCCGTGGTGGTATAGGGCGAGGTCGGCAGCCCCCAGGCCGTCATCGCCTCATAGGCCTCAAGCTGGGAGGCGGGGCTAAAGCCCTCGCGGGCGCCGATACCGTGGCAGACCATGCGTAGTTTCCTTCGCCGCACCGCCGCGGTGTCTTTTTGCCGCAGGCTCCCGGCCGCGGCGTTGCGCGGATTAGCAAAGGGCTTGCCGCCTTCTGCGATCCGCGCGGCATTGACGTCGGCAAAGTCCTCAATGGCGATAAACACCTCGCCGCGGATCTCGACCAGCTCGGGCACCGGATACTCCGCGCTGTCCTGCAGCTGATGCGGAATGTCCTCGATCACCTTGGCATTGGCGGTGATATCTTCCCCCACCCGGCCGTCGCCACGGGTGGCAGCGCGCTCCAGCTGGCCCTGGCGATACACCAAGTCGATCGACAGGCCATCGATTTTCAGCTCTGTGAGGTACTCCGACGCCGGAGTGCGCTCCAGCCACGCCTGCAGCTCATCGAGCGCGAACACATTATCCAAGCTATACAGCCGCTCGAGGTGCGTGACATTGGCAAAGCTCGACGATTCCGACACCGGCGCGCCCACCTGCAGGGTCGGCGAATCCGGCACCCGTAGCTCGGGGTGCTCAGCCTCCAGGGTCTCTAGCGCACGAAAAAGCTGATCAAACTCTGCATCCGAGATCTCTGGCTGCTGGTTGTAGTACTTCTCGCGGTGATGGCGCACAGTCGTCGCCAGCTCGTCCCACTTTTTGCGCAGATCGTCTGTAGTCACAATCCGACAGTTTAGCGCGTGCCCACCCGCAGGATTGTGGTGCTACTACGCATCAGAGTTGCGCGAGATGGCGTCGTCACGCGTCCAGCCCGAACCGCAAGTGGCGACCTAGTGTCCGGTGCGCAGTTTAAGCTAAGTAACCATGAACCACTTCGATCCGCAGAACATGCTCACCTTCGACCTTGAGACCACCACCAATGACCCCATGGAGGCGCACATTGTCACCTCCGCGATCGTCTCCATCAAGGGGCGCTCGGTGGAGCCGCTGGAGCTACTCGCCGATCCAGGCGTGCCGATTTCGGAAGCCGCGACGAAGGTGCACGGAATCAGCACCGACTATGCCCGCGAGCATGGCCGCCCGCACGATGAGGTTCTGCGTGAGACCATCGACCGGATCTATCAAGGCTGGTCCGATGGCCAAAGCCTCGTGGTCTTCAATGGCACCTTTGACCTGACGATTCTGCGCCAACGCTCCCAAGACTTCGTCATTAAAGGCCTGGTCTATGACCCGTATGTGATTGACAAAGCCAAAGATCCCTATCGCAAGGGCCGGCGCACCCTGGGCAGCCTGTGCGAGTTTTATGGGGTGCGACTCGACAACGCCCACGAAGCCACCGCCGACGCCCTCGCCGCGGCGCGCATCGCGTGGAAGCAGCTGCGCATGTGGCCCGAGCTGGCACAGATGGACGCCGATGAGCTTATGGAACAGCAGGCCGTGTGGTACTACGAGCAACAATCGAGTCTGAAGAAATACTTCGATAGCCGCGGCAAGGACTCCTCCACGGTGTCGACCGTGTGGCCCATGCGAGGCTAGACACACAATCCGTAGACGCGGCGGCGCATATCCCTCCCGAGCACCGCAGAAGCGGGCTTAGAGAATAATCGCCGCCGCGATCACGGCTAGGAAAATCACAGAGACGACGATGCCGATGATGGTGCTGGAGCGATCGTCTCCAGTGAAGTCCGGCAAGCCGTATTTGTTTTTAGGGAGCGAATCTGGATCCAGCTCCTCGCCTTCTTCTCGGCGCACGACGTTTCTCCTTGGATCGGCAGGTGATCGATGCGCTGCTAATCCTAGCTCACTGCACCGCATCCGAGTTCTCCCTCGCCTGCGCAGCGCTTATCGACGCCACCTCGCCTGCACACATCCCCTCGCCCAACTGTGCGCTGTTGCCGCCTAGAGATCCCCGGCGTCTCGACTGAGCATCTCGCTCACCACGCGGGCCGTTTTCAGTGCGCGCGCCGCGCTGAGCAGATCGCCCCGGCTGAGATCCTCTGCCGGGGCAATATCCACCGAATCGACGAGGACGTGTCGTGGCAGCGCCAGTTCATCGATGAGCGCAGCAGCCTCCTGGGCGCGGGCGCGGGGGCACTCCCCGAGTTCATCGACATGATCTGTACTACGCACCAGCCTCAGCCCGAGGCTAGTGCCCTGCTCGATCGACTCGGCGAGCGCATCTTTCGTGGAGGTATCCCAGCCAGTGGCGGCGCTGAGGATCGTGTCGAGATGCATGCCCACCCTGATCTGATCCGGGGAGAGGCTGGGAACGTGCAGGATACGACGGTCGGCGCTGGAGCCGAGTGCAGCCAGCGCCGGGGTGAGCTCATCGCGGTGGATCGCTGGGATGGGATCCAAGGTGGTCGCCGGGGTGAGGGTGCCGCGCAGAATGGGCGCGAGAAGCGGCTCATCGATTTGCAGCCACACTGATGCGTAGTAGCGTCGCCGAAGCTCGGCGATGTGGCGGGTGATGCCTTCGTGCAGACTGGCGCTGAGATCGCGCATGGCCCCAGAGTCGCGGAGGAGGAGCTGGCCATTGCTGAGCTCGATGGAGGCAGCCAGACTCCACGGGCCCACAATCTGTTCTTTGATGACGCCGCCGACGCCGGTGCCCCAGCAGGATTCCAGCTCGTCCAAGTCCCGTTCGGTGCGGTCGAGTATGCGGCGGCTGGCGATCTGGGGACGCGCATCCATGCGCCAGGAACGCGGGCCGCGGGAGACCTGCAGCCCCTCGAACAGACTGGCAGTGCGGCCGATAGCGTCGGAACCTATACCGCGCTGCGGTAGCTGCGGGATGGACCGGTGATCGCCGGTTTCGCCTGCGATCACGGAGGCGGCGTCGATAAGCGAAAGCCCAGGCATGGGGCCGACAGAGTAGGCAACCATTATCGACCCGTCCCACAAATAGTGCCGGAGCCGAGCACGATATCGCCGCCGGGATCGGGGCGGTAGAGCACGGCGGCTTGGCCGCGAGCGACGCCGCGCAACGGCTCCTGCAAGTCCACCACGAGCCGATCGGCGTCACGATCCACCTGCGCGCGCGCCGCCACGACGCCGCCATGCGCCCGAACCTGGACCTCGCAGTCGAACACGCCCTCCATGTCTGGGTGGAGCACCTTCACCCGATCGGCCTCGATGCGGGTGACGGTGAGGGCCTCGCGCGGACCAACCACCACGGTGCCCGTGGAGGCGTCGATATCGGTGACATAGCGCGGTCGCCCATCCGCGGCCGGGGCCTTAATATCTAGGCCCTTGCGCTGGCCGATGGTGTACTCGTGCACCCCGGAGTGCTGGCGTAACACCGCGCCTTCCTGGTCGACGATCGCGCCCGGGCGCACCCCGATGTGCTTGCCCAAAAACGCCTGGGTATTGCCATCGGGAATGAAGCAAATGTCATAGGAGTCCGGCTTGGAGGCGACAGCGAATCCCATCTCCTTCGCCTCCTCGCGGATCTGCGGCTTGGGAGTATCGCCAACTGGGAACATGCAGCGCTTGATCTCCTCGATGCCCAGCACACCCAGCACATAGGACTGGTCTTTATCTGGGTCCACAGAACGCCGCAGATAGCCGTCGCCGCCATCGCAGGGCTGGGTCAGCTGTGCGTAGTGCCCCGTGACAACCGCATCGAAGCCCAGCGCCACACCCCGCTCGAGCAAGGCTCGAAACTTGATCTTCTCGTTGCAGCGCAGACACGGGTTCGGGGTCTCACCGGCCGCATAGGAATCGATGAAATCATCGATCACATCCTCTTTGAAGCGATCGGAGAAATCCCACACATAAAAAGGAATGCCCAACTTATCGCACACCCGGCGCGCATCCGCCGAATCCTCCAAAGAGCAGCACCCGCGCGAGGACTCGCGAACCGACTGCGGATCGCGGGACAACGCCAAATGCACACCAATAACCTCATGGCCCGCCCGGACCGCCCGGGCAGCGGCCACTGCAGAATCCACCCCCCCACTCATCGCTGCGAGAACCCGCACTGCTCTATCTCCTCCTTTTGCGCTCCCCCACGCCCGTAGACGCGAAGACTGTAGTTAGGGCCGGCGGCGCCGCTGGGTCGCTGGCGCTGGCGCTGGTGTACTCCTGTGCGGCGCCGGGGCGTGGCGCCAGTGTTAAACGAGGCCTCATCCTAACAGGCGCGGCTTGCTACTACGCATCAGAGTGGCTGTAGGTATTCCCCTCCAGCAGCGGCGACCGCCGGACACACTGCCAGATACTCCCCAAAGCCCTAGCTGGGTGGGTGCTGCCACTGCCGTGTCAGCGTGTCGATCACCTGCTGCGCAGACCTACGTGCCGCGCCGATCTGACGGACCCCATGCACCGCGTTGAGGGCGACTGCACCGTCATAGTCCGAGAGCCGGAAGACATGCTCAGGCTGCCATCCCAGCTGCGGTGTCTGCTCCCGCAAGAGCGCGACGGTGGTGCTGGGAAGAATATCTGGGCTGGCGGGGATGCGGACCTGGCCGCCGCGAATCACTACCAGGGACCAAAAAGATCCCTCGGTGAGTTCGCCTGTCTCCGGGCAGCGGAAAACAATGTCGTCGTGTCCACGTGACTGGGCAGCAGCGACGAGTTCTCGGACGGGCTGAATATCGGTGTGTTTCTCTGATGCGTAGTAGCGCCGATACGTTATTTCTTCCACGTGGTTGATCGGCGCCCCGCAGCGGGCCGGCAGCTCCCGGGTACTCACCTCGACGGTGTCCTTATAGGCGGTGATCCGCACCACGCAGGGATCACTGGGCAGGGCGGCGAGATGGGGCTGGAGGGTGGCGTCGAGAAGCGAGAGGGGCATGTCGAGGCAGCTGCCGAAAGCGCGGGCATCGCGGTGCAGGCGGTGCAGGTGATGCTGCCAGCCGCGGATAGGGCGGGTGTTGAGGAAGGTGGTGAAATGCCCCTGCGGTCGCTGGTTCATGCTCCTCCTTACCGGCGGTGGTCATGTGAGGCTTCATCGTAGTTGGCGGCGGATGCGCGGGGCACGTCGGCCGGGGTGGGCGGCTGCTTCTAGGATTAAGGCCCATGAAGGTTCTGTTGATCGATAATGTCGATTCGTTCACCTATAACCTCGTTGACTACTTTCACCGTCTCGGCGCGAGTGTGACCGTACTACGCAACAGCGCTCCGCTGCCCCCGCTCGACTCAGTGGACGCGATCGTCTTATCGCCGGGCCCGGGCAGTCCGCACGATCCGGCGGCGCTGGGGTGTTCCAGCGCGGCGCTGGAGGCGGCCACGGCTCGGGGCATTCCGGTGCTGGGGATCTGTCTGGGCGCCCAGGCGATGGCGGTGGTCCATGGCGGCGAGGTGCGCCACGCCCCGGAGCCGATGCACGGGCGGGTCGACTCGATCAGCCACACCGACCATCCGCTGTTTCGTGGCGTGGAGCAGGACTGCGCAGCGACGCGCTATCATTCGCTGGCGATTACCCGCCTACCCGAGTGCGTGGAGATGCTGGCCCGTTCCAGTGATGGGGTGATTCAGGCGATCGCGCATCGCAGTCTGCCGCAGTGGGGTGTGCAGTTTCATCCCGAGTCGATTCGCACGGACGCGGGGCTGCAGATTCTCGATAACTTCCTGCACTTGGCCGCCGAGCATGCCGGCTGCCAGGCGCAGATTCATTCTTTCGCGCATCTCGTCGAGGAGTCGGAGCTCTACTGCGTAGTCCGCCAGTGGGCGCGCTACTACGCATCAGCCTCCATGTGGCTCAGCGCCGCCGCCGACCGCTTCAGCTATCTTGGCATCGGCTCCCGGGTGGAGTCCTTCGGCTTCGACGATGCGCCCAGCATGCCGACCGTGCACATCGACCGCGACGCCCCAGATTTGGGAGCATTCACGCTCGGCTGGGTGGGCTACTTCGACTACGAGACGCCCACGCACGACCCCGACGCCGCCACCACGGCCCGTTCGTCCGATCCGGCCAGCCAGTGGATGTGGGTGGACTGCTGCGTCGTCGTCGATCGCGAGCTGGGCCAGATGCATCTGCTCGGCCGCGGTGGTCTCGAACAGTCGCTTATCGACGCCATCTCCGCGCTTCCTCCCCTCCCCGCCGAACAGTCCCCTGCGGCCCAGCCCAGCCAGGCGCCCTCGCGCCCGCCGGTGACACTGCTCTCGCCGCCGCGTATCCGCGACGATCGCGACACCTACATGGACACAATCGTCCAGGCGCAACGCCACATCCTCGACGGCGACACCTATGAGGTGTGTCTGACTACGCAGCTGGAGGTGGAGGCCGAGCTGGATGTGTGCGCGGCCTTCGACTATCTACGACGCCGCCACCCCGCCCCCTATTCGGCCTTGCTCGAATTTCCCGACGTGCAGATCCTGTCCTGCTCGCCAGAAAAGATGCTCAGCATCGACGCCTCAGGCCGGGCGGTATCGAAACCGATCAAGGGAACCCGACGCCGCGACAGCGACCCCGCCATCGATCGCGCTTTAGCCGCCGAGCTGCACACGGAAAAAGAGCAAGCCGAAAACTTGATGATCGTTGATTTGGTACGCAACGACCTCACCCGCCACTGCCAGCCAGGCTCGATCACGGTAGAGAAACTCTTTGACGTTGAAAGCTACCCGAGCGTGCACCAGTTGGTCTCTACTGTCTCTGGGCTACTACGCAGTAGAGACGATGCCCTCTCTCTCGTGCGCGATTGCTTCCCCGGTGGCTCCATGACCGGCGCGCCCAAGATATCGACGATGAACATCCTTCACCAGCTCGAAGGCGCCCCGCGTGGGATCTATTCGGGGGCGCTCGGCTATCTCAGTAGCAGCGGCGCCATCGATCTCGCCATGGTGATCCGCTCCTTTGTCATCAGGGGCACCAGGGTGAGCTTCGGAGTAGGCGGAGCGATCACAGCCCTATCCACCCCGGCTGCGGAATGGGAGGAGATCATGGTGAAGTCGCACCTATTCCGCGAACTGATGGGAATCGACAATCTCGAGCAACCGCCCGAGGACCACGCAGCCACCTGCTCGACTACCCCACCGACCACCTAAGGACTGATATGGCACGCCGCAACCGCTCCCGCACCGAGAAGCATCCGAGAACCAGCTCGCAGGCTCGTGCTGGACGCTATGAGCTCAGCTACGGCGAGGCGACGTTGAAGTTCGAGAACGGCTGGTGGCTCTATATTGATGGCCATCCCTCTTCGCACCTCGTCATCGGAGAACCGCGCTATCTCGCTTTCGATTACATGCAATGGATTGCGGCCTGCGTCGACACGCATGTGCGGGCGCACCTCGATCCGCAGCGGCTGCGCATCACGCACTTAGGCGGGGGCGGCTGCTCATTGCCGCGCTACTTCGCGGACGTGTATCCGCGCTCGCGTAACTCGGTGGTGGAATACGACGCAGTGCTCGCCGAGAAGGTGCGAGAATGGTTCGACATCCCGCGCGCCCCACAGGTGAAAATCCGCGTCGGCGAGGCCGCCGCCACCACCGCATCCTTCCGGCCGGAATCGCGCGACGTTATCATCCGGGACTGCTTCGCCGGCGGTGCTGTCCCCGCAGCCCTCACCGAGCGCGAGTTCGCGCACAACGTGCACCGCAGCCTGAGCGCGGACGGGATCTACATCGCCAACACCTCCGGTGCGGCGCGGGCCGAACGTTTAGTGCTCGACGAATTTTTCGCGCACACCGGGATTATCGCTCCCGCCGCTGTGTTGAAATCAGGATCTGCCCGTGCCGCCAACGCGGTGGTGGTGGCCTCCGATCGGGCGCTGCCTGACCCCGATGTACTACGCAGCAGCATCGTTCCCGCTCGATGCGACTTCAGCTAGCCTCACCCGAGCACACCGCTACTGCCACTGCCACGGCCGCCGCGGCAGTTATACCTGCACCAGCGCCCGCGCCTCCTCATCGGTGAGCATAGCCTCCTCGAAGGCCTGCAGGGCCGCACGCTGATCGAAATTCACCCCAATGAGCACGACTTCATTGGAGGGAGCCACCCCCGCGCTCGCCCAGGGCGCGGCTGGCTGGATGGTGAGGTTGGGCCCGGCTTGGCTCCACACGTGGGCCATCTCGAGCCGGTCGGCGAGCCAGCAATGCCCCTTGGAACGCACCAATCCAGTTGTGTTGCGTAGTGCCTGTACCAAGCGCTCGCGATCAAAGGGGCGATCCCCGCGAAAGACCACAGAGGAAATCCCGTACTCCTCGGTTTCGGGCGTGTGCGGATTCGCAAGCTCCTCGGTATAGCCCTGATAGGTTGCCGCGGTCTGGACGTCGTAGAGGGCGGAGTCGAGGATGGCGTCGGCGGCGATCTCGCCGTGGGTCACGGGCACGATACGCGCCCGCGGGTTCATCGCGCGCACCGCCTCGATAGTGGCCCCGGTTGCGGCTTCGCCGGCGATATCGGTTTTGGTGATGAGGATGAGATCGGCGAATTCTGTTTGCTCCACGAGCAGATCGGCGATGGTGCGCTCGTCGTTTTCGTCGAAGCTGGCGCCTCGCTGCAGCTGGGTGATGAAGCTGGAGGCGTCCACGAGCGTGACCATCGAGTTGATGGGGGCGACATCGCACAGGCGGGTGCCATCGTCGAAGGTCCACTCAAACGTGGCCGCCACGGGCATCGGTTCGGAGATACCAGTGGATTCGATGACGATGTGATCGAAGCGCCGCGAGCGGGCTAGCTCGCCGACGCTATCCACGAGATCCTCACGCAGTGTGCAGCAGATGCAGCCATTGGATAGTTCCACGAAGCGCTCCTCCCCGCGCTCGAGGTGACTGCCCTTGGCGATGAGGTCGGCGTCGATGTTGATCTCGGAGAAGTCGTTGACGATGACCGCGATTTTTCGCTCGCGGGCATCGTGCAGCAGGTGATTGAGCAGCGTGGTTTTGCCCGCCCCCAAAAATCCCGACAATACGGTGACAGGGGTCGTGGCAGCAGGTGTGATAGGTGAACTCATGGCCCATCACACTACACTATTGGAAACCGATTCCATTAAACGGCCGCGCGGACGCCCAGTCGCACGGCACACGGCCCGCACCGCCGCTCTGCTTCAGCACATTCCGGCGACGCGAGCCACCTCAACAATCCGCGGAAACTCCTCCACGATGCGCACAATATCCTCCTCGCGCGTGGTGCGCCCCAGCGTCATACGCACCGCCGAGCGCGCATCCGCCTCGGATACCCCCATCGCCAGCAATACCTCGCTCGCGCGGTTCACCCCGGCCGCGCACGCCGAGCCCGTGGCACACTCGATCCCGGCACTATCGGCGAGCATGATCAAGCTATCGCCCTCCGCCCCGGGCACACTGAAGTGCAGATGCCCCGGCAAGAGCTGCTGCCCCTCACCATGCATGAGCACATTCTCGATGGAGCCCCGAAGTCCACTGCGTAGTCGCTCCCGTAAATCTTCTAGGCGCTGCTTTTCGACGCTCATCTCCGCGCACGCCTCCCGCACAGCCGCAGCCGTGGCCACTGCCCCCGCCACGTCTACTGTGCCTGGGCGGATACCGCGCTGTTGCCCGCCGCCACACAGAATCGGCTGCGGCGCCGGCGAGCGTCGCGCGAGGAGTAGACCCACCCCGCGAGGACCGCCGAATTTATGCGCGCTCGCCGCCAGGGTGTGTGCCCCGAGCTCACGGAAACTCACTGGGATGTGCCCCACCGCCTGGACGGCGTCGATATGCACGGGCGTATCCACCGCCGCGGCTGCATCCACCAGAGTTTCTACTGGCTGCACGACCCCGGTTTCGTTATTGGCCAACATCATCGTGGCCACCGAGTGCGGTGTGGACAGCACCGAACGGATGGAGTCTTCTTCCACCGCGCCGCCGGGGCTGACGGTGAAATATTCGCATTCGCGGCGGGCCACGACCTCCCGCACAGCTGGGTGCTCGATCGGGCTACTCGCCACGGGCAGCTCGGGCTGGGCCTGCGCAAACCCAGCGACGGCCAGATTGTCTGCCTCAGTCCCCGAACTGCAGAAAATCACCTCGATGGGTTCGCAATCGAGGCACTCGGCAATAGTTTCACGCGCCTCGGACAGCAGCGCATTCGCCGCCCGCCCCGAGCTGTACTGCCCGCCGGGGTTGAGCGCCCCCGAGGCCTCGATCCACGCCTGGCGAGCTGTCTCGCGCAGCGGTGCTGTTGCTGCGTAGTCCAGATAGATGCGTTTCATTACTTCCTTGGCTTCTCCTACATCCGGTATTGCTACTACGCGCAACAGAACCCCATCCCGTGC
>NZ_PQMR01000020.1:0-18453 GCF_008930935.1 Corynebacterium sp. 11A | reverse complement strand
TCGTGGGGCCGCATGGGGCGGGGCACTCTGCTGCGTAGTAGCCGTAGGTTAAGCTAGGGAAGTTACAGCGAAACCCTAAGAGGAGGACGAATTCACCGTGGCTGATATTTCTCGCAGCGAGGTGGCCCACTTGGCTGACCTCGCCCGGCTAGCCCTAAGCGACGAGGAGCTCGATCACCTCGGCACGCAGATCATCAATATTGTTGATCACGTCGAGGCCGTGCAGGAAGTCGATACCGAAGGCGTCGAGCCGATGAGCCACCCGCACTCGGTATCCACTGGGATGCGGGAGGACGTGGTGAAGCCCTCGCTGACCCCGGAGCAGGCACTTGATCAGGCCCCCGACTCGGCCGAGCAGCGTTTTGCCGTGCCGCGGATTTTGGGCGAATAGAGAAGGGATAGCAACCACATGAGCTCTTATGTTGAATCGAGCGTAGAACTTCTCTCGCTCAGCGCCGCCGAACTGGCCACGAAGATCCACTCCGGCGAGGTATCCTCCCGCGAGGTCACCCAGGCCTACCTTGATCGCATTGCGGAGGTCGATGGAGATATCGGCGCCTATCTGCATGTTGGCGACGAGCAGGCCCTGGCGGCCGCCGATGCCGTGGATGAGTCTCTCGCCCGCGGCGAGCAGCCCGCCTCGGCCCTAGCCGGTGTTCCCTTGGCGCTGAAGGATGTCTTCGTCACCACCGACGCCCCCACCACGGCAGGGTCGAAGATGCTCGAGGGTTACATGAGCCCCTACGACGCCACCGTGACCCGCAAGCTGCGCGAGGCGGGCATCCCGATTCTCGGAAAAACCAATATGGACGAGTTCGCTATGGGCTCCTCCACCGAGAACTCGGCCTATAAACTCACCCGCAACCCCTATGACACCGAGCGCACCCCGGGTGGCTCCGGCGGCGGTTCCGCGGCGGCGCTGGCATCGCTGCAGGCGCCACTGGCTATCGGTACCGACACCGGCGGCTCGATCCGTCAGCCCGCCGCGCTGACCAACACCGTGGGCGTGAAGCCCACCTACGGCACGGTCTCGCGCTATGGCCTGATCGCCTGCGCCTCCTCCCTGGACCAGGGCGGCCCCGCCGCCCGCACCGTGCTCGACACCGCGCTGCTGCACGAAGTCATCGCCGGCGAGGACCCCTTCGACGCCACCTCCGTGAACAAGCCCGTCGCCCCCGTGGTCGACGCCGCCACCAAGGGCGCCCGCGGCGACCTCAGCGGCGTGACCGTGGGCTGCCCCAAGCAGTTCATTCGTGATGGCTACCAAGCCGGTGTCCTCGAGACCATCGACGCCTCCCTCGAGCAGCTCAAGCAGCAGGGCGCAACGATCGTCGAGGTGGATTGCCCCAGCTTCGACCACGCCCTCAACGCCTACTACCTGATCCAAACCTCGGAGATCTCCTCCAACCTGGCGCGCTTCGACGGCATGCGCTACGGACTACGCACCGGCGACGATGGCACCCACTCTGCCAACGACGTCATGGCCATGTCCCGCGCCGCCGGCTTCGGCGACGAGGTCAAACGCCGCATCATTCTCGGCACCTACACCCTCTCGGTGGGCTACTACGACGCCTACTACCTGCAGGCCCAGCGCGTGCGCACCATGATCGCCCGCGACTTCGCCCGCGCCTTCGAAACCGTCGACGTCATCGCCGGCCCCGTCACCCCGACCACCGCCTTCAAACTGGGCGACAAGATCGACGACCCGCTGGCTATGTACAACTTCGACCTCTTCACCCTGCCCTTGAACCTGGCAGGACTGGCCGGCATGTCGGTTCCCGCCGGCATGGCCCCCGACAGCGGCCTTCCCGTCGGCCTCCAGCTGATGGCACCCGCCTTCTGCGACGACCGCCTCTACACAGTCGGCGCCGCCTTCGAGGCCGGGCGCTCCTAGCGTCGTTGTCGGCACCGGCTGATATTCCGGCTGGCGCTACTGATCAGGCGCGGCACACCTGCAAAACCAGGTGCGCCGCGCCTTCTGCTACTACGCAGCAGAGTATTGCGTGTCTACATGAGGCTGCTCCATGGCGGTCCCTTTTGGGCTTTCACACCGAGATTCGGAGGGTGGTGGCGTCGAAAAGCGCTGGTGAGAACGCTACGCTGAGGTGTATGAGTGTGCGACTATTCACCGCGGTATATCCCAGTGACTCGGCCCGCGATCACTTGGCCGCTGCGCTGCGTAGTCTCTCCGCGGCGGGTCAGCTGCGGTGGAGCGAACCGTGCAGTTGGCATATCACCTGCCAGTTCTATGGCGAGATGCCGAGCGGAAGTATCGACACGGTGCAGCAGCAGCTGGCGGAGTCGCTTCGCGGCATGCCGGCGTTTCGGCTGGCGCTGCGCGGGGCAGGGGAGTTCCACGGCCGCTATCTGTGGATCGGGGTGGGAGATGGCAGGCGCGAGATGACCGACTGTATGCGGCGGTGTGTGCTGCCTGGAATCGAACCGGACCACGCCACCCCGCGCCCGCATCTCACGGTGGCCCGCACGCGGCGGGGGCGAGCGCAGGCTCATCGAGGCGGGCCGAAACAGAAGTGCGTTTCATCGCTCACCGCAGAACTTGCCCAAGATTGCACGCTATATGCGGGGCCCAGCTTCCTCGTGGATCGGGTGCATGTGCTGGTCTCCGAGCTGGGGGCGAGCCCAGACGGCGGCGCGCTGCATCGCCGTGTGGGAAGCATTCCGCTCGCCCAGTGATGAGAGGGACAGATGGTCGGCGGGGCCGCAAGCGCGCGGTGAGGCGACTGCGGGTAGTGGGGTGGTGGCGGCGGGGCGAGGGCCCCATAGCAATCACGCGCCGCAGCTAGACATGCCTGATTGGAAAGGCGCGAGCCGTGGCGCGTGGGGTGTCGCGGTGGAAAGCGGTGTTAGGCGTTATCGTTAAGCACCCATGCGGCGCCAGCGGAGGCGGCGGTGACAGTCAGCACGGCGGGCCAGGCGCCGATCTTCTTCGCCAGCGGGTGGGAGAGACCGAAACCAGCAACGTAGAGTCCGGTCAGCCCAGCAGCAACCACGCCGCCGCTCTTCTTGTACCAGCTGCGGGCCGCATAGCCGCCGGCGGCGGCGAGGACAGCCCCGCCGAGGGGACGGATCAAGGTTTCCCGAGCGGTGAGCCAGCCACCAATCAGGCCCACGGTGACCATGGCGGCAGTATTGACGTTCTCAGCTTTTTTCAGGTTCATACCGGCTATCGTAGCCCGCGATCGCAGCCGGTGGGGTGAACCGAGGCGGTCATCGGGGGTGAGCCACTCTGCTGCGTAGTAGCACCGTGAGACTAATGAGTGTGGGCTGGCGCGATGGGGTCGCAGGCGAGCATCGGCGGCGGAGTAGACTGGCGTGCCATGTCTACTCCTCGTTTTCCCGGACGGGATACCGACGCGGCTCGGGTGTGGTCCGCTGCGGCTGCTGGACCCAAGATGGCGTCGACAAGCGCTGATGCTGCGCGGCCTGGTGTTGATGCTGCGCGGCCTGGTAAGGGGCCCGCGGCGCCGATAGAGCAGGAGAGTCTGCGGCCGCAGTGGAAAGCGCTGGCGGCGCTCTGCATAGGTTTCTTTATGATTCTGCTGGATCAGACCATCGTGGCGGTGGCGACCCCGCAGCTGTATGCGCAGCTTGATGCGACGCTCACCGAGGTGGTGTGGGTGACCAGTAGCTATCTGCTGTGTTTTGCGGTGCCGCTTTTGGTGACCGGGCGCCTGGGGGATCGGTATGGTCAGCGCGAGGTCTACATGGTGGGCATGGCGGTGTTTACGCTGTCCTCGCTGGCGTGTGGGTTGTCGCAGTCGGTGCATGCGCTGATCATCGCCCGCGCGGTGCAGGGCATTGGTGCGGCGCTGTTGACTCCGCAAACGATGAGTGTGATTAACCGGATCTTTCCGCGTCATCGCCGCGGCGCCGCCATGGGCGTGTGGGGTGCGGTGGCGGGTTTGGCGAATCTCGCTGGCCCGCTGCTCGGCGGGCTGCTGGTGTCTCGCTTCGGATGGCAGTGGATTTTCTTCGTCAATGTCCCCATTGGTGTGGTCTCGATTGTGTTGGTGTGGGCCTGGGTGCCCGCACTGGAGCGGGTGGCGCGCCGGATTGATCTCGCGAGCGTGGCGATCAGCATGATTGGTATGTTCGCGTTGGTCTTCGCGGTGCAGCAGGGGCCTGCCCTCCACTACGCACCAGTGGTGTGGGTGTTGTTCGCACTGGCGCTCTGCTGCGTAGTAGCATTCATCGCGCTGCAACGCCGCGCCGCCCGCGCCCAGCGTGACCCCCTGGTTCCGCTCCAGATTTTCGGCTACCGCAACTTCTCAATCGGGGCGTTCTCGATCGCCATGATGGGCTTTTGCGTGAACTCGATGATGCTGCCGGTGATGCTGTTTCTGCAGTCCACCCACGGGATGAGCGCCCAGCAGGCCAGTTTCCTTCTGATCCCGATGGCGCTGGTGGCCTTCGTGCTCGCTCCAGTGACAGGGCGCATGTCCGACCGGGTGCATCCGCGCACGATGTCGCTGGTGGGTTTCGGCGGCTGTGTGCTTGTGCTTGGGGCGATGACGGGGCTGATGCTTATCGACGCCGCCCCGCTGCTGCTGATGATCCCGCTCACTCTTTTCGGTGTGGCGAGCGCGTTTGTGTGGGCCCCTAACTCGGTGGCGACCATGAGGGAGCTGACCCCGGAGCTCTCCGGTGCGGGCTCGGGGGTGTATAACACTACGCGTCAGCTTGGTTCGGTGATTGGCGCCGCCGCTGTGGGGGCGGTGCTATCGACGAGCGTGGCGCTCGCGATGTCCTTGCCGATGCTGGCGATGATCTGTGGATTAGTGACTGTAAGCAAATACACGTTTCCGAAACCGGAAAATACGCTGTCCGATCGGGCATAACACAAAGATAAGGACTAGACTGAAACGCATGCGTATTGCGACTCTGACTTCTGGTGGCGACTGCCCCGGCCTGAATGCTGTTATCCGCGGTATCGTTCGTACTGCGACCGCCGAGTATGGTTCCACTGTGGTGGGATACCAAGACGGCTGGGTGGGCCTGCTTGAGGATCGCCGCACCCAGCTCTATGACGACGAGAGTATTGACCGCATCCTGCTGCGCGGCGGCACCATCTTGGGTACCGGCCGTTTGCACCCGAACCAGTTCCGCGAGGGGATCGATCAAGTCAAGGCGAACCTGGAGGATGCGGGCATTGACGCCCTGATTCCGATCGGCGGCGAGGGCACTCTCAAGGGCGCGAAGTGGCTCTCCGATAATGGCATCCCCGTGGTGGGCGTACCGAAAACCATTGACAATGACGTCAATGGCACGGACTACACCTTCGGTTTTGATACCGCAGTGTCTGTGGCCACCGACGCCATCGACCGTCTCCACACCACCGCTGAATCTCACAACCGCGTGATGATCGTGGAGGTCATGGGCCGCCACGTGGGCTGGATTGCTCTGCACGCCGGCATGGCTGGCGGCGCCCACTACATCGTGGTTCCGGAGCATCCCTTCGACATCAATGACATTTGTAAGCGTATGGAACGCCGCTTCCAGATGGGCGAGAAGTACGGCATTATCGTCGTCGCCGAGGGAGCGCTGCCCAAGGAGGGCACTATGGACTTCGCCGAGGGTGAGGAAGACCAGTTTGGTCACAAGACCTTCAATGGTATCGGCCAGGTCATTGGCGAGGAGATCAAAAAGCGCCTCGGTCAGGATGTGCGCACCACCGTGCTGGGACATATCCAGCGCGGCGGCACCCCGACCGCTTTCGACCGTGTGCTCGCCACCCGCTATGGCGTGCACGCCGCCCGTGCCTGCCACAACGGCGACTTCGGTAAGTCTGTTGCTTTGCGCGGTGAACACATCGAGCTGGTGGATCTTGATGTTGCCGTGGGCAAGCTGAAGAGCGTGCCCGAGGGGCGCTACCGCACTGCTCAGGCGCTGTTTGGCTAAAGAGTAGAAGGATCATGGCCCGCATGGATATCTCCGTGCGGGCCATGAACTATTATGGGGTGCTATGACGCAAGCGGATTTTGACCTGATGGACTTCGAGGATGTCCTCGCCACCTACGATCCCGTGATGGGGCTTGAGGTGCATGTGGAGCTGTCGACAGAGACCAAAATGTTCTCGGCGAGCTCCGCGCATTTCGGAGACACCCCGAACTCGAATGTGGATCCGGTGAGCTTGGGCCTGCCTGGGGCGCTGCCGGTAGTTAATGCCAAGGGCGTGGAATGGGCGATCAAGATTGGCTTGGCGTTGAATTGTTCGATCGCGGAGTCCTCGCGCTTTGCACGCAAGAACTACTTCTATCCGGACCAGCCGAAGAATTACCAGATCTCGCAATACGATGAGCCGATCGCCTATGACGGCTACCTCGATGTGGTTCTCGATGATGGCGAGGTGTTCCGCGTCGAGATCGAGCGCGCTCATATGGAGGAAGATACCGCCAAGCTGACCCACATCGGCGGCGCCGACGGACGCCTCCAGGGTGCCACCTCCTCGCTGGTTGATTGCAACCGAGCCGGTGTGCCGCTTATTGAGATCGTGACCAAGCCGATCGAAGGCGCCGGCGCCCGCACCCCTGAGGTGGCCCGCGCCTATGTGTCGGCGCTGCGTGATCTCGTCAAGGCGCTTGGGGTCTCCGATGCTCGCATGGACCAGGGTTCGATGCGTTGCGACGCCAACCTGTCCCTGCGCCCCATCGGGCAGAGCGAGTTCGGCACCCGCACCGAGACCAAAAACATCAACTCGGTGCGGTCCGTGGAACAGGCCGTGCGCTTCGAGATGCAACGCCAGGCCGCGGTGCTGCAGGATGGGGGCTCGATCCGCCAAGAGACTCGGCACTATCAGGAAACTGATGGCACGACCACGCAGGGTCGCCGCAAGGAAACCGCCGATGACTACCGCTACTTCAATGACCCTGACCTGCCGCCGGTGGTTGCGCCGCGCGAGTGGGTAGAGGAGATCCGCGCTACGCTGCCGGAGCTGCCGTGGGTGCGTCGGGCGCGCTTGCAGCAGGAATGGGAGCTATCGGATGCCGCCATGCGCGATCTAGTGAATGCAGGCGCCCTCGATCTCATCGTCGCCACCATGGATGCTGGCACCACCTCCGCTGAAGCCCGCTCGTGGTGGGTGTCCTATCTGTCCCAAAAGGCCAATGAGCTCGAGGTCGATCTTGAGCAGCTGGCCATCACCCCCGAGCAGGTCGCCGAAGTTGTGGGCATGATCAACGAGGGCAAGCTCACCAACAAGCTCGCTCGCCAGGCTGTTGATGGCGTGCTCGCTGGCGAGGGCAGCGTCTCCGAGGTTGTGTCCCAGCGCGGCCTTGAAGTGATGCGCGACGACGGCACCATCGAGAAGGCCGTCGATGAGGCACTGGCTGCCAACCCTGACATCGTGGAAAAGTACAAGGCAGGCAACAAGAAGGTCACCGGCGCCATCGTCGGCGCCGTGATGAAGGCTACCCGCGGCAAGGCTGACCCGGCGGTAGTCAACCAGCTCATCGCTTCGAAGCTACAGTAACTACGCAGCAGAGCTGCCGGCAGCGACCTCGAGAGAGGTGCTGCCGGCTTTTTCGTGCGCGCAGTGTGGGTGGATTGGTGTGTGGGGAAAGGGACTACGCATCAGCAGTTGCGGCGTATTTTTCCTGTTCGCGCTCTGATGCGTAGTTCCTTCCCGAGAGTGTCGATGACCGCACAACCATCGTCCCAAGCTGTGCATAAAATTCGCGCAATCCACAGTTCAGTAGCGTGGCGCGGCGAAAGCGTGGCGGAGGGGGTGCGGATTTGTCACAGTGCTGTCAACACACACAACAACGAGCATTGTTGCCATGGGGGGACACATGATGACCGCACTTATCGACGAAATTAGCCAGTACGAGGCCTTCTTGCTTCGTCTCACCGAAGAATTGGAATCAGGTGTGGAGGATTTCGACAACGTTATAGCCACCTATCAGAGATTGGAGCAGCTTCAAGATCTGAAAGCCCACACTGATGTTTTGCTCGCGCACCGCGTTCGAAGTGAGAAGGCTGTTGCCGTAGCTGGTACGAAAAAGCCCGTTCGGTTTTTACAAGACACTTTGGGGTGGTCGAAAACGCGGGCATCGAATGTGTCTACCCAGGCGGCACGGTTATACGGGCCAATTAAGGACGCACCGCCAGAGGACGAGCCGGCCCACGAGACGGCGCAGCGCGTTGAAGAGGCTCGCCAGTTACGGGCTTTGAGCGTCGATAAGCTGCGGCGCCATCGGTTGAGCGCCGATATGCGCCGGCTCATTGAAACGAGTTTGGCTGGGTTGCGCACGAAAGACGCGCGCATTCGCGAATCGATTCGCCTCGAAGCGGTCAGCTATGGTGCCGAGCATTCCTATGATGACACCCGTGAGCTGCTGATTCTGCGTGTGCGCCGGGCAAATAGTTCGCTGCCCGACGCGCACCGCGATAGCGCCGCTTCTCGACGCTTAACTATCACCAAACCCGGAACCGATGGCAATGTGGGGATATTCGGGCGTATTGCGCCCGATGCAGCAGCAGTCCTGACAGATCAGGTCGATCGCGAAATGAGAAAGCCTCGCCCCAAGGGGGATCAGCGTTCTTATCACCAACGCTACGAAGAGGCGTTTAGCGCCGTCATTAAACGTGGCACAGGGAATGCAGACAGCACGCTGGTGGTGTGCATTTCGCCTAAAGATTTCACCCACTGCGATTACGCCAATGCCGGCATCGAACATCCCACCAATACGGGTATTCCCTTGTCCACTGAGCAAGTCATGGCGCTCGGCATGAAAAAATACGGATTCCTTGCAGTCCATGATCCGCATACTGGCGATGTTCTTCGGCTAGGACGATTCGAGCGCTGTGCCAATACTTTCCAGCGCATTGCCTTGGCCGCGGCGCAGAATGTGTGCTCGCATCCTGGGTGCTCGACACCCATTTCCAAATGCGAAATTCACCATATCGAGCCCTATGCGCAGGGTGGGGCGACGGATATTGACAACCTCACCTGTCTCTGTCGTATCCATCACAGCGACAACGATGACACCCGCGCCCACCACAGCAAACACCATGCAGCGCGGGACCCCAAGACGGGGCGAGTAGGTGCGACCCGCGGGGCACACGCCGCAGAGTCCAGCCCAGAAGTCCACGTCAACGACTCCGTGGCAGCGCAGCAAGCACCTGGTGCAAAAGTGCGGGCCCAGCCCTGGCCCGAGCCGTGTGCCTATCACAACCAGGACACCGCCACCGACGCTCAGAGTTAATGTTGCGCCACCCTCGGTGAGAACTACACCCCTGCGCCCCTAGCAGTGGCGGCGGCGGACGAGGGGGAAGACGCCCCGTGCGAGGTGGTTGAGAACAGTGCGGGCGGCGTCGTTAAGGCGCATGGGGACTACGCAGCTGCGAAGCGTTCAGTCACCCCTAGGTATGCGCGGAGAGTCAGCTCTAGGTCTTCGAGGTGGAGGTGCTCGTCGTGGGCGTGCAGCTGGGCCTGCACGTCGCCGAGCGTGCGCCCCGCAGCATGTGCTGCAAAGCCATAGCCAACGCCGCCCATTTTACGGGCGAAGCGCAAATCTGAACCCCCTGAAGCAATGATGGGAAGCACCTGTTCCTCGGGGAAGAGCTCGGCCAAAGTTGCGCTGATCGCGTCGTAGAGCGGCGAATCGGTGGGGGAGACCGTGGCATCTTCGCAGATCAGCCGTTCGATGCGGCAGTGACTACGCAGCTCGCCAATAGCATCTAGGAGATGGGCATCGACATCGTCTTGGGTCATGCCTGGGGTCGGGCGGATATCGAGATCCACATATCCAGACGAGGGAAGGACGTTGATGGGGCCGCCGGCGCGAACAACCGTGGGAGCCACAGTGGTGTGGGAGATTGCATGCGCGAAGCGTGACATCTCGCCGAACGGACTGTAATCAGTCGTGTCGTGGGCGAGAAATGCGCGCTCAGTTTCGGGATCGAACTCGAAGGCACGGACGAACGGCTCCCACAGGGGTTGATCAGAAGGGATAGACAATGCGGCTAACCGAGTGGTGACTTCACCTAGGATGCCAGTGGTCATTCTTGTTCCCCACGGAGTCGATGCGTGCCCAGGATCTCCGGTTAAGTGAATACGTCGCTGGGCAGCTCCTTTCTCGCCGGCGTTGACTACTACGCAGCGCGAGGTGCCATTGAGCACGATGTGCCCACCGCCGGTCTCGCCAAGGCAATGATCAAAGGAAAGAGCATCGGGTTGGTTCTCGGCGATCCAACCCGCCCCGAGTCCACCACGTGCCTCTTCATCGGCGAGAGCAGCAAATTGGATCGGGCGGCGAAGATGATTCTGTGCGGCAGCCCATTTAGTCACAACAGCTTGCACTGCAGTGATGAACAACATGTCTACTGCGCCCCGGCCATAGATCTTGCCGTCTTCGATCACCGCGTCGAAGCACGGTTTGGTCCAGTGCTGTTCGTCGACGACAACGACGTCGGTGTGGCCGAAGAAGGTAAGAGGCGAGAGCCCCTCATCTTTGGCTGGGGCGGCAGTAACGATGAGAGTGGTGCGACCTGGGCTGGGCTCAATGCTCTCAATTGAGAGACGCTCACGAACTTCGGCCGGAGCGTCTGAGAAGAACTCACGGAGGGTCTCGGCGGTACGCTCCTCGTTGCCCGAGCCGGGAGTGAAATCGTTGACGCACGCGTTGCGGATCAGTGTGCGAAGTAGTTCAAGAGTGGAGTCGTAGAGCTGATGCGTAGTCATCTTCCTCATATTATGGGCTAGCAGCGGCAATGGGGGAGAGACTCCGTTTCGTAGTAGCACGATCGCCACTGACGCAGGCACACTGGGAGCATGTCATTCACAGTAGAAGCTCCCCAGTCTTATCAACCCGCGCCGGACCGCTACGAGTCCATGAACTATCGTCGCGTGGGCAATTCAGGTCTAAAATTGCCGCCCCTTTCGCTCGGGTTGTGGCACAACTTTGGCGATGACCGTCGTCTCGACGTGCAGCGAGATATTGTGCGTAGTGCCTTTGATCTCGGCGTCACGCACTTTGACCTGGCCAATAACTATGGGCCGCCCGCCGGCTCCGCGGAGCGTAACTTCGGCGAGATTCTGCGTAGCGATTTCGCAGGGCATCGCGATGAGATGATCATCAGCTCGAAGGCAGGGTGGAACATGTGGCCCGGCCCCTACGGGTTTGGTGGCTCGCGCAAGTACTTGATGTCCTCCTTGGATCAATCGCTGGACCGGTTGGGGGTGGATTACGTGGACATCTTCTACCACCACCGCCCCGATCCGGATACGCCGTTGGAGGAGACGATGTATGCCCTGCGCGATATCGTCGCCTCTGGAAAAGCGCTCTATGTGGGTATTTCTTCCTATGGACCAGAGCTGACGGCCGAAGCCGCCTCGATCATGCAGGAAGAAGGCTGCCCGTTGCTGATCCATCAGCCGAGCTATTCGATTGTGAACCGTTGGGTCGAAGAACCCGGCGAGGACGGCGAGTCCCTCCTCGAATCCGCCGCCGACAACGGGCTCGGAGTGATTGCCTTCTCGCCGCTGGCTCAGGGACTACTTACCGACCGCTATCTCGACGGCGTGCCCGCCGATTCCCGCGCGGCTGAGAAAGGCTCTTTTGGCGAAAGCATGCTCTCCGAGAGCAATCTAGCCATGGTGCGGGCCCTCGACGACATTGCGCGCGAGCGCGGACAAAGCCTCGCCCAAATGGCCATCGCTTGGGTATTGCGCGAGCAAGGTGACTTCGGTGAGCTAACGGTGGCCTCGGCCCTGGTGGGTGCATCGTCTGCGCAACAGCTGCGCCACAACGTGGCGGCACTGGACAATCTGGATTTCACAGACGCCGAGCTGGCCGCCATCGACGAGGCCTCCGATGATGCCGGAATCAACATTTGGGCTGGGGCAACCGCGTCGAAGAAAAAGTAACTACGCAGCCGCAGTGGGCAGCCCCGCAACCACGGGTCATCGGGTCGACAAAGCGAGGTGGCGTCGATAATGCTTGTCGACGCCACCTCGCATGCGCTTGACACGCTAGTGCAAGGCCAATCGCACCGTGATGATCACCATGACAATGCCGATGGCGAAGTTGAGTCGGCGCCAATTCTGCGGCTTCGACAGCGGCCGGGCTAGCGCACGTGCACCGAAACCGATGGTGGGAAACCACAACACGCTTGCTGCCAGGGCGCCGGCGGAAAATTCCCAACGACCGACGGGCCCGAATTGGTTGGCGAGCCCGCCCAGCATGACCAGCGTGTCGATATAGGCGGCCGGATTGAACCAGGTAAACACGAGCGCGGCGATCACCGGCCTGAGCCACGGTTTCTCGGAGGTGGCGATGCGGCTGCGGCGCTTGGTGGCAACACTACCGCCGGAGACGTAGCCACTGCCGTGATCGCTGTGCTCCTCGCCGAGGTTAGTGCGGCGGAAAGACGTGTCCTGGAGTGCGCCTGCCTCGGCGATGATCTCGGGGGTGCTGTGCGTAGTAGCATCCTCGCCATGCAGATCAATCTCTTCGGGATCGCGTACATCCGTGGTGCGAAGTGCCCCCGCCTTTGGAGCGAGCGCATCTCGGAAACAGGTGTAAGCGAAGTAGCTGAGATACACCACCCCAGCCCATTTCAGGGCGACAAGCGCGGTGGGGGCCTTCTCGACGAGTACGCCCATTCCAGCAGTGCCGCCGAGAATGAGCAGAATGTCGGAGAGGAGGCAGACGGCGACGACCGCGCCCACGGCGACTCCCTTAACGCCTTGTTTGAGCAGGAGCGCGTTCTGCGGTCCGATCGCGATGATCAGGGACAATCCAACGAAGAAGCCATTCAGTGCAATCACGTACTCAATATTCTTGCACTCCTCGCGTGAAGGAAAATTAAGTATTCTTCACCTGCGTTAAAATTGCTTCATGGACAACGTCAAGCTGAATACGCTCCTCGCCGTCGTCGATGAAGGCAGCTTCGAAGCAGCCGCTTCACGGCTCGGCATCACTCCCTCGGCGGTCAGTCAGCGGATCAAGGCGCTGGAAAACACGATCGGGCGGGTGCTGCTCAAACGCGCCAATCCCGTCCGGGCCACCGAGGCGGGAGAAATCCTCGTCCAGGCAGGTCGCCGCATGGCGCTGCTACAGGCCGAAACCGACGCCCAACTGCGGGGGAGGCTTGGCCGCGTGCCCCTGGCCATCGCCATTAACGCCGACTCACTCTCCACCTGGTTTCGGCCGGTGCTTGCCGACGTCGCCTCGTGGAATAGCGCGTCATTGCGACTACGCATCGAAGACGAATCCCATTCCCGCAACCTCTTGCGCCGCGGTGACGTCCTCGGCGCCGTCACCCGCGAAGCCGAGGCAGTCTCCGGTTGTGAATCCCACTATCTCGGCGTCATGCGCTATCGCGCGGCCGCGCATCCCCGGCTCCTCGACACCTACACCCACCCCGACGGCAGTCTCGACTGGGCCTCGATGCCCGCACTGCGCTACGGCCCCAACGACGAGCTCCAGGAACACGACCTGCTCGGGCGACTACGCAGTGGCGAAGACGGTCGCCACCGCAGCGTCTCTTGGATCCCCTCATCGGAAGACTTTGTCTACGCAGCCCGCGTCGGCCTCGGCTGGGGCCTACTTCCCGAGACACAACTACGCCCACTCCTCGACAGCGGCGACGTGGTCCTCCTTGATGACAGCGTCGAAGAAGTCCACCTCTACTGGCAGCACTGGCGACTCGAATCACCCATCTTGGGTGCGCTCAGCGACGCTGTCCTAGACGCCGCCACCGCCCTCGAGCAATAACAATCCTGTAAAGGTTCCCTCACACTCACGGCACGCCGGTGAGGAAATCCTTCGTTTCACCAGCTCGGCGCTATACGCTGAGCTGCATGACCAAGCCTGAGAACCCCCGTCCCGACAAGGCCCGTGCCGACGACTTCGGCGAGGACACCGAAATCCCCACCTACAACCCCAAGGATTCCGCGAGCTCGGCCGATGCGCGCCGGGATTCCAAGAATGCCAAGGCTTCGGAGTCGCAACGCGCATCCGAAAAGCCTGCGGCTAGCCAGCACGCAGCGAGTGCGCGCGACGAGGCTCACTCTAAGAAACAGTCCTCTGCTACTACGCAGCAGAGTCCCACCCCCGAGCCGAAGAAGCCTGGCAAGCGCTCCACGGCGGGCAGTATTTACGAACGCACTGGCCGTGCAGCACCGCAGGCCATTCCGCCCCGCGGTCAGGCTGGCCAGGCTGAGCAAACGCACGCTGCAGAACCTGCAGAGCCTGCAGCACAACCCGCGAACGACGCACCGGAGCGCGGTGTTGCTCCGGTGCGTAGTAGCACCCCTAGTCGAGAAGAGGACAGCAACGAAACTGTCGTGATGCCCCGCGCCGGCGCAGCTGCCGCGGCTGCTGCTTCTGCTCAGGCCGACTCTGATAAGCATCCTGAGCGTTCCCGTCCGCTCGCATCGGATGCTCCGACTAGCGCTCGCGACACTCGCACCACGGAGCCTGAAGGCTCGCAGGCGGCTGCGCCCCAGCCTGCCGCTGATCGACGCCAACCCCCGCACCCCGAGCCGAACCGCCCGACCGCGGAGGAGACTGTGGCTCTTCAGCGCCCCCAGCCGGCAGGCGAGGCGGATTATGACGCGGACTACGCACAAGCGCCGGGCGTGGCTGCAGCGCCGGCTGCCGGCCCCCAGTGGGTCGAGGGCGATATGGCGGAGCCGGCTGATGATGACGAACAGCCTTATGACCCGGCGTTGGACCACCGCCGTGGCACCTTGGACTTCGGTATCTTCTTGCTTCGCGTGGGCGTGGGCGCACTGCTGATCCTCGCCGGAGTGAAGACCTTCTTCCAGCTTGGCGACTCCGAGGGCCTGTCTGGGTTGGAAAACGAGTTCAGCGGCTACGCCATGCCGTGGCTGCTGTCGGTTGTTCAGCCCAGTCTGCAGCTGCTCGCCGGTGTGTTCTTGCTGCTTGGTCTCTTGACCCCGGTCGCTGCGGCCGTGGGTATTGTCGCCACGTTGTTGTCTGCGCTGCACCAGATCGATGTGCTCAACGCAGGCGTGAATCCGTTGAATTGGTCGGGCGAGGTGCTCTTCTGCGTAGTAATGATTCTCGCAGTACTTGCCCTCCAGTTCACCGGCCCGGGCAAGCTATCTCTCGACTTCAACCGCTCGTGGGCGCACCGCCCCTTGTTGAGCTCGTGGCTGTGGGTGCTTGTTGGTAGCGCGGCCGCCGTCGCACTGTGGTGGTTTGGCGCCGGAGTTAATCCGCTGAATTAGCGCCGCAACACTTAGCCGAAAGGGGCTGGTCGTCACAGACCAGCCCCTTTTTTATTTTGCGCACTACGCACAAGGCTTATCGACGCCGTCTATTCCGCAACCGCCACGGCTTGGAAGAAGCGCCACCCGCTAGCCCTAGTCGACGATGCGCACAGCTCCCTTATCTGCCGAGGACGCCATGGCGGCATAGGCTTTGAGTGCCTTGCTCACTGCGCGGGGTCGGTCCTGGTGTGGAGTGAAGGGGTGTTGACGGGAATTTTCCTCTTCGCGGCGTGCGGCGAGTTCGTCTGCGGAGATATCGGCGTGAATGGTCCGTGTGGCGACGTCGATAAGTATGGGATCTCCGGTGCGTACGAGGCCGATGGTGCCGCCGGCGGCGGCTTCGGGGGAGACGTGGCCGATGGACAGCCCGGAGGAGCCGCCGGAGAAGCGGCCATCGGTGACGAGCGCGCACTTTTTGCCCAAGCCGGCGCCCTTGATGAACGCGGTGGGGTGCAGCATTTCCTGCATGCCGGGGCCACCGGCGGGGCCTTCGTAGGTGACGAAGAGGACTTCGCCGGGCTGCAGCACCTTGTTCAGGATCACAGACACGGCCTCTTCCTGGGATTCCACGACGCGGGCGGTGCCTTCAAAGTGGAATTGCTCCTCGGAGATACCGGCGGTTTTCAAAATGGCGCCATCCTCGGCGATGTTGCCGCGCAGCACGCACAGGCCACCTTCGGCGGTATAGGCGTGCTCGACGTCGCGGATGCATCCACCGGCGGCGTCGGTGTCGAGGCTTTCCCAGCGATTCTCGGTGGAGAACGGCTGCGTAGTACGTACCCCACCGGGGGCTGCGTGGAAGAGATCCGTTGCTTCTTCGCTCGGATTCTCGGCGCGAATATCCCAGTGGGCGATGTAGTCGGCCAGGGAGTCGGAGTGCACTGAATGGACGGTGTCCTTAAGCAGGCCGCCGCGGTAGAGCTCACCCAAGATGGCGGGGATGCCGCCGGCTCGGTGCACGTCTTCCATGAAGTAGTCGGAATTAGGGGCCACCTTGGACAGGCACGGGGTGCGCCGCGAGATCGCATCGATATCGTCGAGGGTGAAGTCGATCTCACCCTCGATGGCGGCGGCCAGAATGTGCAGCACCGTGTTGGTAGAACCGCCCATAGCCACGTCGAGTGTCATGGCGTTGGTGAAGGCATCTCGGTTGGCGATGGCGCGCGGCAACACCGAGGCGTCCTCTTCTGCGTAGTAGCGGTGGGCGATCTCAACGATGCGCTGCCCAGCCCGCTCGAAGAGGCGGCGCCGGTAGGCGTGGGTGGCCAGGGTGGAGCCATTGCCCGGCAGGCTCAGCCCGAGGGCCTCAGTGAGGCAGTTCATCGAGTTGGCGGTGAACATCCCGGAGCAGGACCCGCAGGTGGGGCAGGCAGAGTTGCTGATTTGCTCGAGGTGGTGATCATCGACGGTGTCGTTGGCGGAGGCGGAGATCGCGTCCACCAGATCGGATCCGCGCTTGGCGACGCCATCAACCACGATCGCCTCGCCCGATTCCATGGGCCCGCCGGAGACAAAGATGGTGGGGATGTTCAACCGCAGCGCCGCGTTGAGCATGCCTGGGGTGATCTTGTCGCAGTTAGAGATACAGACTAGGGCGTCGGCGGTGTGGGCGTTGACCATGTACTCAACCGAGTCGGCGATGATTTCGCGCGAGGGCAGTGAGTAGAGCATGCCGTTGTGGCCCATTGCGATGCCGTCGTCGACGGCGATGGTGTTGAACTCCTTGGGCACACCCCCAGCGGCGCGCACCGCATCGGCGACGATATCGCCGACATTCTTCAGGTGCACATGCCCTGGAACGAACTGAGTGTAGGAGTTGGCGATGGCCACGATGGGCTTGCCGAAATCCTCCGGTTTGGTGCCAGTTGCTTGCCAGAGGGCGCGCGCCCCAGCGGCATTGCGGCCGACAGTTGTCACACGTGAGCGAAGGGGAATCATAAGGTGAACACTTCCGAAAAAGATGATTGATGGGTGACTACGCTACAGAGTAGAGGGTCAGCCCTGAATAATTAGTGACGGGGGCAGCTTTAGCCCACCACGTTGCGCGATAATGCTCGGCTGTTCTAGCGGCTTTATGCAGATTATCGACGCTTCCACTCTGCTTTTCCACCAAAAATAACGAAGGCTATCGCTGCGATCTTCTCGCGCGGATAGCGCAATCGGCGGCGGGTGTGCGCGGGGAGTCGGGCTGATGCGTAGTAGCATCCACCGCGCGTGTGCCCTGGGAAGAAATGGCGTTGGCGAAGCCGCTCTCAGGACGCGGGATCAGCCGAGGCCTGAGAGACGGATGGACTCGCGAGCGCTGGTGTGCTCAGCAGCGCGCGCCGACACCGCCGCGCCGATGCACAGCGCCAGCGCCACACCCAGCGCCGGCACTACCGCACCGCGAGCATTGCCGCACCAGCTCAGCTCACCGCAACCCAGCCGCAGCTTCTGCGCTGCAGTCTAGCCTTGAGGCTTGTCCTTGTGATCGGTGGAGGCGTCGCGATCGGGTGTTTTCTCGCGAAGCTCGCTGCGTCCATCCCTTTGGATCACTTCGACCTTCTCCGCGGCGGCGGCGCGCCCTTGGGTGATGGGGTCGGGGATACGGCCTTGGGAGGCGGCTTCCAGTTTGGACAGGGAATTAAAGGTCACGCCTGGCATGCGGTGTTTGCGGGAGTCGGAGGTGCGCAGGAGGGCCTTTGCTCCGGAAAACTCCACGCCCTCGATATTATCCCAGGGCACGGTCGTGGAGGAGCCGAAGGCGGGGGAGATGGTGATGCCCGCCGGCCCCACCAGCGTGGCGGACTTTAAGACGTAATAGATGAATATCAGCGGCAAAAGCAGGATCCAGCCGAGAATCAGCGGCTGATAGGCCACGCCCACGAGCGCGATGAGGATCATGATCACGGCCGCTAAGATGTGGCTGCGGTCGGGGCGGAAGCTGGTGACGGTGTCGTCGCGCTGTCCAGCAGTATTGGCCCGGTTACTCGAGCGGGCAGTATCGGCTCGGCCCGTGATGTCTGTGCTGCGGGAGCGGGAGGATCGTGCGGGCTTATCTGAGTGTCCGGGGCGTGAGTTCATAGCTGCCTATTCTACGTCCGTCGTCTCGCTGGGATTATTAGCCTCCGACTTCTCCGGTTCGGACTGCTCTGGCTCTCGGGACGAGCTACTCGGGGCGGGCGAGTTGTTGGGTGCAGGGGAGGTGGTGG
>NZ_PQMR01000002.1:0-241378 GCF_008930935.1 Corynebacterium sp. 11A | reverse complement strand
CGCCTGCACCCACCCCGCCCCAGCCGGTAGAGGAAAGCCCGGAGGATGTGGAAGAGTCCTTCGCCCGCGAGGCCGCGGAGGGTGAGGGCAGCGCCGATAGGCGTGACCAGCGCACCGTGGCGATCGAGCTTTTGCAGGAGCAGCTGGGAGCGAAGCTGGTATAAAACGTCTACACTCGTTGGGGCGATAAAGATACCCCCTAAGAAAGGCAACAACCATGACTCAGCCCGATATGCAGCAGATTCTCGCCCAGGCCCAGCAGATGCAGGAGCAGCTGCAGCAGGCCCAGCAGGAAATTATGGCCACCGAGGTCGTTGGCGAGGCCGGCAATGGTTTGGTCAAGGCCACCATGAACGGTGCCGGTCACATCACCGGCGTCGAGATCGACCCGAAGGTTGTCGATCCGGAGGATGTTGACACCCTGCAGGATCTCGTGCTCGGTGCCCTCGAGGACGCCCACAAGCGCATCTCCGATGTAGCCGAGGAAAAGATGGGCCCGCTGCAAAATGCTGGCTTCGGTGGCGACCTGGACGGCATGCTCGGCTAAAACCTGACCGAGACGTCTGGTCACATTCAGCGCCCCGCCCCGTGCGGGGTGTTTGTGTGTACACTCCCAGCAGCGATAGCGGCCTGTGGCGTCCCCGCCACACCGATGAGCACCCCACCCCACGACCGAGGTTGACCCGCGCAATGGCGGGATAGACCGGCACACGAAGGACACCCACCCCGCATGTTCGAAGGCCCGCTCCAAGATCTCATCGACGAGCTCTCTCGGCTCCCAGGAGTGGGGCCGAAGTCCGCACAGCGGATCGCCTTTCACCTGCTCAACACCGATTCCGAGGATGTCGAGCGGCTCCAAAATGCGCTCGGCGCGGTGCGCGGCGGGGTCACCTTCTGCCGTATTTGCTGCAATGTTTCCCGCGATGAGCTGTGCCGCATCTGCGCAGACTCCCAGCGCGACCCCAGCGTGATCTGCGTAGTGGAAGAACCCAAAGACATTCAGGTGATCGAACGCACCGGGGAGTATGAGGGCCGCTATCACGTGCTCGGCGGGGCACTGGATCCGCTGAATAATGTGGGCCCGAAGGACCTCACCGTCTCACAGCTGCTGCAGCGCATTGGTGGGGTTCTCGAGGACCGCGAGGGCGAGCCCGCCCCCGATATCAGCGAGGTGATCCTCGCTACCGACCCCAATACCGAGGGCGAAGCCACCGCCTCGTATCTGGCGCGGCTCCTGCGTGATTTTCCGGACCTGGTGATCTCGCGGCTTGCCTCCGGCATGCCGCTGGGCGGCGATCTGGAGTTCGTTGATGAACTCACGCTCTCCCGCGCACTCACCGGCCGCCACCGGCTTTAGGCGCGACCTAGGGGCGATCACTAGCGCGAGCGCGCGCGCCGCCCTTTCGCGCCATGCCCTCGGCCGCAGCCAGCTAGCTGTCGAGGCGCTCCTCGCGCAGCTGCGAGACCTCATCGAGCACCAGCGGCTCGAGATCAGTGAACTCCACCCCCATGGCGCGGGCCAAGAGAAGATCCGCGATATGCGGGTTACGGGCCAAGAAGGGCCCGTGCATATAGGTGGCGATCACGGTGCCCTGGATAGCGCCATCGCAGCCGGCCCCATGACCGGAATCGGTGTTGCCGATACCGCGAGTAATCGAGCAGAGCGGCTGGGCATCCGGTCCCAGCACGGTAGAACCCATGTGGTTTTCGAAGCCGCTCAGGCGCAGGCTCACGGTGCCGCTAATGCGCTGCGCATCGGAGATCTGCTCGGTGAGCACCGTGGAGGGCGTGGCCTCCACTTCACCGATGGCACGTGTGCGTAGTTGCGCGGTGGTGGCGTCGATAAGCCCCAAGCCCTCGTGTACCCCGCCGGAGGCGTGGAAAGACTCGCCGAGTACCTGAAAACCGGCGCAGATGCTCAGGATCGGGGTCTTCTTCTCTGCGGCGCGGATAAGGCCGCCGTGGGCACGCAGATGCTCCGCCGCCAACACCTGGGCTGCGTCCTCGCCGCCGCCCATGCAGTAGAGATCGCAGGAATCCGGGATGGCGTCCTGCAGGGTGATCCGATGAATATCGGCATCAATGCCGCGTAGCCGGGCGCGCTGGCGCAGCACGAGGGCATTGCCATCGTCGCCATAGGTGCCGAGCACATCAGGCAGCAGCAGTCCGATAGTGAGAGTCATTTACTCGTTTCCTTCCTTAGCTGCCTGGAGCGAACGTTCGAGAGCCTTCTTCAGATCACGGAAAGCCGTGTAATTGGCCAGCACCTCCACCCGGCCGGGCGGGCAGGCGCGAATGGCCTCCACGGGATCGTGGATGAGGTCATGATCAATCGAGGCATACTTCAACCTGACCGCAAGGTCAGTACCGCGTTCGCCGGCGGCGTGCACGTGGAGGTTCTCGAAGTTCTCAAACACCACATCCCACAGCCACGATAGGTCCTCGCCATCGGCCACCTGGCCGTTGACGGCGATCACATGGCCCTCGGCCTCGCGATCGAGCATGGACAGCGCCTCTTGCCAGCCCGCCGGGTTCTTGGCCAGCAGCATGTGCACCTCTCGGCCCTCGAATTCGATAGTGGAGTAGCGGCCGGCCACATTATCCACCTCCTCCACCGCGTCACGGGCGCCATCGAGGCTGATATCGAAGCAGCTCACCGCCGCCGCAATGGCCTGGGCGGCGTTACCGCGATTGGCCTTGCCCGGCAGCTTCAAATCCAGTGGCGTATCACCCAGCGGGGAGCGCAGCGCCTCATCATCGATCACCCAGCTGGGCTCGGGGCGGCGGAACTCGCGGCCATCGGCCAGCGGCTTGGTGGCGTACCAATCATCGCCGTTGTGCACCACATGGGAGCCGGTGCGCGGGCAGGACACCGAATCGCCGATCCAGCCGGCGCCGGCAGAGACCCACACCACGTTCTCGGCGTCGAAGGCAACGGAGGTGACCAGCACGTCATCGCAATTGGCGATCACGGTCATCTCGGGATGGGCCTCGACACAGGCGCGCAGCGCGCGCTCGAGCTTATTGATCTCGCCGACCCGGTCCAGCTGGTCTCGGGTGAGGTTGAGCAGGATGAGCGCCGTGGGGTGAAGCCGGTCGGCCACCTTAGGCACGTGCAGCTCATCGCACTCCAGCACCACGTGGCTGGCATCCTTGCCGGCCATGAGCGCGGAGATAATGCCCGCGTCCATGTTGTCGCCGCCATCATTGGTGGCCACGGTGTAGCGGCTGCGCAGCGCGTTCGCGGTCATGCGGGTCGTGGTGGACTTGCCATTGGTGCCGGTGATCAGCACAGTGGGGCGGTTCTTCGCCACGGTGGTCATGATCGTGGGGTCGATTGCATTGGCCACCAGGCCGCCGATCATGCCGCCGGCACCGCGGCCGGTCGCACGCGAGGCCGCAGTGGCTGCTGAAGCTGCCGTCGTGGCAAGGGTGGCGCGCAGACGGCGGAGAGGCCGAGGAAGGTTGATGCTCATGGTTAAGAAATTGTAGCCTCAACCGCCGCTGGGAGGGACACGCCTGCTCACAGGCGCGCCTTGGCGCCGCGGGGCTGAGCCGGCTGCCTAGTTGTCCGTTTCTTTGGCGGCCTGACGGGCCAGCTCGACGAAAGCGGTATCGGCCATGAGCGGAATATTCTTCCGCTGCGCGTGCATCGCCTTGCCCTTGAGATCCTGGGTGTGATTGCAGATCACCAGCGAGGAGCCACGGCCCAGCTTCTCGCTGTAGCTCAACCCAGCATCGAGCGCGGCCTGAATGATCTCGGTATCGGGCAGCTCGATCTGCGGGGTGAGCACCACCTCCATGCCGGGTTGCAGCGAGCCTCCCGGCTGATACGCTCCGGGGTTCTCCGCGGCGGCGTCGGCCTGGGCGGCATCCACGCGCAGCACCGTGCGCTGCAGGCCGCAGCGATCCGCCTTCAACTCCTCGGCCTGGTAGCTCACAGGATTCTCTATGGCCGCATAGAGATCCCAGGTGAGCTGGGTGGCCTCGAAGGAAAACTCCGCTTCAGGGACGCTGGCGCGTTCGCGGGTTGCCTGCGGGGAGCCGTCGAATAGCCCCCACTGGCGCGCCACGCCGCGCAGTCGCTCGTCCTCGATCGTGGTGCCGGTGCGGCGCACGGTGGTGAGCAGGTCGATGAGGGCCACCGGCTTGGGCACATGCCCGAAATTCGAGCGATTGCGCTTGCCGCCGCGCCGCCGCCGCTGCTTCGGGGCGTGGGCGCGCCGGTTATGGGCGATGGCCCGCTTCGATTCCGAGACGATGAAACCCCAGGTGAGGGCCATGTCGAAGGTGATGAGGGTACGGCCGTCGATCATACGGCAGATACTTTTCGACACTCCGGCGAAGGTGGGGGCCGCCGCCACCTCCTCCTTGCTCAGCCCGTGCAGATGCGGCGGTCCCGGATCCGCCTTGGGATTGAGCACGTGGTGCACGTGCTCATCGAGCTCACCGCTCGGGGTGAACGTGGCCAAATCGATGGCAACCATCCGCGCCGACGCGGGGTGAATACCCGAGGTCTGGACCGTGGCAACCACAAAGGGGGCCCGCTCGAGCTCGGCTTGTCGACGCGCCCTGCGCTCTTCGCGGCTCAGATGATGGTTACCGTTGCTCATAGGTTCCTATGCTAAACCACAACCGCGCCGATCCCGCGGACTAGGTGCAGGGCGCGGGGCGGTGGTCTTTAGAAGTAGCTCATGATCTGGTTCACGCAGATAGCCACGAAGGCCAGCGAGATGATGGCCATCATTGTGTTGGCGAACCAGCCGTTGCGCCATTGCTTCGGGGTGGCATCGGTATTGAGCAGGATGAGCAACGTAAAGCCCAAAAAAGGCATGAAGAACGCACCGAGCACACCGTAGAGCAGCACTAGGACCACCGGGCGGCCGAGGAAGAGCAGCAGCATGGGCGGGAAGGTCAGCCACAGGATGTAGAGCTTGTAGTACTTGCCGCCGGTGGTGGTGGAGGGGTGGTTCTCTGGGAGCTTGCGCAGGTGGCCGATGTAGTCGGCGAACATCAGGGACACGCCATTCCACACGCCCAGCACCGAGGAGAAGCTGGCCGCCCAGAAGCCGATGAGAAAGATCGTGCCGATGGTCGGGTTGTAGCGATCCGCCAGCACATCGGAGAGCCCCAGCAAGGCCTTGTCGCCGTTTTCGACGGCGATATTGGCGGAGTAGAGCAGGTCGGCGCCGAGGATCAGCATGGCGATCACGAAGATGC
The DNA here is from genome assembly GCF_008930935.1 of Corynebacterium sp. 11A. NCBI lineage: Bacteria > Bacillati > Actinomycetota > Actinomycetes > Mycobacteriales > Corynebacteriaceae > Corynebacterium > Corynebacterium sp. 11A. Next base: position 236,158 of record NZ_PQMR01000002.1, on the reverse strand, counting down.
CGGTGACCACATAGGCCACGGTGTTATCGATCCGCATCACTTTCATCCAGCCGGGAGTGCGCCAGCCTTTTTCACGGCACCAATAGCCATAGGCGGCCAGGGTGATGGTGCCGCCGACGCCACCGGCGAGGGAGAGCACGTAGACCCCCGAGCCCTCAGGGATGCGGGGTATGAGCCCAGTGAGGATCTCGGGCAGGTGTTGCAGGGAGAGCGTGGCAATACCGACCACGGTGAGGAACATGAGTCCCACCAGCACGGCGATGATTTTTTCGAAGAACTCGTAGCGGCCTATCCAGGTGAGGATGAATCCGAGAATGCCCGTGCCGATCGCCCACCAGGTGAGAGTGGTGCCGGGAAAGAGCGCGGCCAGCGGCAGCGCCGTGGAGCTCATGGCCGCAGCACCATAGACGAACCCCCACACCACGATGTAGGGGACGAAATACCAGCTGGTCCAGCGGCCAATGCGCCGCCAGCCGGTATAGATCGTGTGGCCGGTGGACAGAGAATAACGGCCCACGCCTTCGACGAGCACAATCTTCATGATCGCGCCCACTACGGCCGCCCAGAGGAGGGTGTAGCCGAATTTTTGCCCAGCAATCATGGTGGCGACAAGATCGCCGGCACCGACACCGGTGGCGGCAGCCACTAAGCCAGGGCCGATCACACGCCACGTGGCGTCGGGGTTGGGGCCATCTGCGGATGGCTCGGTGGTGGGTGGGGAAGCGTCAGCGCGGGACATGTGATCCTCCTTTGCTCGGTATCGCGAGTGTTTTGGGTCACAATCCTAGCAAGGGAGAAGACGTGGCGAGGGTACGTCGCGGCAGGTGAGCTACCCCCCAGTGCAGGTGGCGCGGCGGAATCCGCTGTGGTGCAGAGACTGCAGCTGCCGGCAGGGTGGCGTCGATAAGCGCGCAGCACAAAACTCCCGAGGCTCACGGGGAGCACTCGGGAGTAGGGGAGCGAGAGGCTAGGCCATGGCGCGGTTGATCGCGGAGGTCACGGCCTTCAGCGAGGCGTAGGTGATAGAGCCGGCCACGCCGACACCCCACACCTGCTGGCCATTGACGTCGGCATAGACGAAGGCGGCGGCCTCGGCGTCATCGCCGGCGGTGCGGGCGTGCTGGGAGTAATCCAGCACCTCGACGTTGATGTCCAGCTGCTCGAGAGCATTGGCATAGGCGGACACAGGGCCGTTGCCGTGGCCGGAGACGGTCTTTTCCTCGCCGTTGATCTCCAGCTTCGCGGTCACCTGCGAGAGCTCGCCATCGGACTGGGCGTTATCCACGCGCAGCGAGATCTGCTCCACCGGGCTCACCCGATCCAGGTACTCGCGGGCGAAAATGTCCCACATGGACTTCGAGTTCACCTCGCCGCCCTCGGAATCGGTCACGGCCTGCACCACGGAGGAGAATTCCACCTGCATCGGCCGCGGCAGGTTGATGCCGTGGTCGGTCTTCATGATGTAGGCGACGCCACCCTTGCCGGACTGTGAGTTCACGCGGATCACGGCCTCGTAGTTGCGGCCCACATCCTTCGGGTCGATCGGCAGATAGGGCACCTCCCACGTGATATCGCGCAGTTCCTCCCAGGCCACATCGGTGTGGGTCGCGCCGGGGCGATGCTTGGCGGCCATGGCGTCTAGGCCCTTGTTCACGGCGTCCTGGTGGGAGCCAGAGAAGGCGGTGAACACCAGATCGCCGCCATAGGGGTGGCGCTCCGGCACGCGCAGCTGGTTGCAATACTCCACCGTGCGACGAATGTGGGCGATATCGGAGAAGTCGATCTGCGGGTCGACGCCCTGTGTCATCAGGTTCAGGCCCAGGGTCACCAGGCAGACATTGCCGGTGCGCTCGCCATTGCCGAAGAGGCAGCCCTCGATGCGGTCGGCGCCCGCCATGAAGCCCAGCTCGGCGGTGGCGACACCGGTGCCGCGGTCATTGTGCGGGTGCAGCGACAAGATGATGGAATCGCGACGGTTCAGGTTGCGGTCCATCCACTCGATGGAGTCGGCGTAGACATTGGGGGTGATCATCTCCACCGTGGAGGGCAGGTTAATGATCATGGGGTTCTCTGGGGTGGGCTGCATGACGTCGGTGACGGCGTCGATGACTTCCTTGGCATAGGCCACCTCGGTGCCGGTATAGGACTCCGGCGAGTACTCCCAGCGCCAGTTGGTCTCTGGGTAGTCCTTGGCGATGGTCTGGATCAGCTCAGCGGCGTCGGTGGCCAGCTTCTTGATCTGCTCCTTATCCTTCCGGAACACCACATCGCGCTGCAGGATGGACGTGGAGTTGTAGAAGTGCACGATCACGTTCTTCGCGCCCTCGCAGGCCTCGAAGGTGCGGCGGATCAGGTGCTCGCGGGCCTGCACCAGCACCTGGATGGTCACATCATCGGGGATCTTGTCTTCCTTGATGATCTCCTGCACAAAGTTGAAATCGGTTTGGGAGGCCGAGGGGAAGCCCACCTCGATCTCCTTGTAGCCCATGCGCACCAGCAGGTCGAACATGCGGCGCTTGCGTTCTGGGCTCATCGGATCGATCAGGGCCTGGTTGCCGTCGCGCAGGTCCACGGCACACCACTGCGGGGCCACCGTCATCTTCTTGTCCGGCCAGGTGCGGTCCGGCAGCGAGAAGTCTTCGACTTCCACGTGATAGGGCTGGTAGCGCTTACTCGGCATGGTGGAGTTGCGCTGCTTATTCCATGCCGGCTGCCCCTCGCGACGCGGGCCGTTCGGGGTGGTGATTTCAGTGGGGGCGGAGATGAAAGTGTCGTTCATCGACATAACTATGGGTGCTTTCTTGGCTCAGTGTTCGGGAATGTTGGCCGCGCCTGAAACTCCGCGACGGGGCGGCCAACGAACAATTAAGCGCTAACACCCGCCGCGGCGACTAAGGAGGAGGAATCCCTGACTACCGCGAATCATGTGAGGCACATTACCGCATCCGTCAGTATTTTCGGGCACCGACGTTCCATCCTTTGGGAAAAACCAGTTCAGTGTTCCCCCTATCGGGGGCCTATGCACGCTTATCGACGCCTACTCGCGTGTGCGCCGGCCCGGTGGCACGGGCGATGCGCACTAGTCGATTCCGAGCCGCGATAGCTGGAAGGTGGAGCCAATCATGGCCAGCAGAGCGAGGGCCATCCACGCCCATTGCCATCCGCTGGCTTGGAAGGATTCGCTTAACACTGCATAGCCCAAGATGAAGGCTACGATGGGCTCGGCGACCTTCATGGCCGGCAGGGAGTTTTTGAGTGCGCCGGCATTAAAGGAGACCTGCTGCACCAAGGTGCCGATGGTGGCGCAGGCGATCAGCGCATAGAGCTCCCAAGAGGTGAGGATGCCGAAGAACCCGCCTTTGTGGACGAAGATATCGGCGATGGCCTTAGATAGCACCGCCACATAGCCGAAAACAGCGCCGGTGACGATGCCGAGCAGCAGGGCCTTCTCGCGGCGGATCTGGCGTTGCGCCCAACGGTCGAGGCCGACGAGAACGACCACGCCGATGCCGAGGGCCAGCAGCCAGCGGTGCAGCGATGGATCAGGGGTGCCCGAGGCGGGGCGGCCCAGCAGCACCAGCACCGATACGGAGACGGTGAGCACGCCCGCCCACAGCATTTCGGCGAAGGTGAGCCGGTGCTTGTCGTAGTAGGCCGACAGCGGCAGGGTGAACATGAGGGAGAGCACCAGGATGGGCTGCACTACGAGCAGGGTGCCGAAGCCGAGAGCCACAACCTGCAGGCCATAGGCGCCGAGCGCAGAAAAAGAGCCCGCCCACCATAAGGGGCGGCGCATGGCCGTGGCGATGGACCGGCCCTCGGGTGCCTCGAGTGCGATATTGTGCCGCACGACCGTGCCCCATGCGATCGTCAGCGCAGAGGCAGTGGCAAAAAGAATGGCAAGCAGGGTATTAGGCACAGCACTTAGAGTATCGCTAGGGGTGGCGTGGAACCGTCGCGGCGCGCGGGGTGGCGGTGCTGGCGTGGTGCGATCCTCACCCTGGGGGTGAATGTGAACTCGATAGTGTCCTGCAATGGGCGCCATGTACGATGAGTGCGGAAAAACCAATACTTCGGCAGAAATTGCCTCGCAGACCCGCGGCAAAGACGGTGCGGGGCCTCATGCCAAGGAAAGGACGGCACCTGTGGCACTTATTGTGCAGAAATACGGTGGATCATCTCTGGAGAGTGCGGAGCGTATCCGCAGCGTTGCTGAACGTATTGTGGCCACCAAGAAGCAGGGCCACGATGTGGTGGTGGTGTGCTCCGCCATGGGTGATACCACCGATGAGTTCCTCGATTTGGCGGCGCAGGTCAATCCCGTTCCGCCGGCCCGCGAGATGGACATGCTACTCACCGCCGGGGAGCGTATCTCCAATGCGCTGGTGGCCATGGCGATTGAGAGCTTCGGTGCGAAGGCCCAGTCCTTCACCGGCTCCCAGGCGGGCGTGCTCACCACGGAGCGGCACGGCAATGCCCGCATCATCGAGGTCACCCCGGGGCGTGTGCAGGAGGCCCTCAGCCAGGGCAAGATCTGCCTGGTTGCCGGCTTCCAGGGTGTGAATAAGGAAACCCGCGATGTCACCACCTTGGGCCGTGGCGGTTCCGATACCACTGCGGTGGCGCTCGCCGCGGCGCTCGAGGCCGATGTGTGCGAAATCTACTCGGATGTGGACGGCGTCTACACCGCCGATCCGCGCATCGTGCCCAATGCCCGCAAACTAGACAAGATCTCCTTCGAGGAGATGCTCGAATTGGCTGCTGTGGGATCGAAGATCTTGGTGCTGCGCAGCGTCGAATACGCCCGCGCATTCAACGTGCCCTTGCGTGTGCGTTCGTCCTACAGTAATGACATTGGCACCCTCGTCGACGGATCAATGGAGGATATTCCCGTGGAAGAAGCAATACTCACTGGCGTGGCAACCGATAGCTCGGAAGCCAAGATCACTGTTTTGGGAATCTCGGATCTGCCGGGCGAGTCCGCCCGCATCTTCCGTGTCATCGCGGATGCAGAGATCAACATCGATATGGTGCTGCAGAATGTCTCCTCCCTCGAGGACGGCAAGACCGACATCACCTTCACCTGCCCTCGCGCCGATGGCCCTCGCGCCATGGAGCTGCTGAAGAAGATGCAGGCCGGTGCCGGCTACGAGAACGTGCTCTACGACGACCAAGTGGGCAAGGTCTCCCTAGTGGGCGCAGGCATGAAGTCTCACCCCGGAGTCACCGCCGACTTCTGTGAGGCGCTGCGCGATGTGGGAGTAAATATCGAGCTCATCTCCACCTCCGAGATCCGCATCTCGGTGCTCGTCCGCGAGGCCGACCTCCCCGAGGCTGCCCGCGCTCTGCACGAGCGCTTCGAGCTCGGCGGCGACGAAGAAGCCATCGTTTACGCAGGTACTGGCCGCTAAACAGGATCTGCGGCACGCTCGCTGTCCGACCGCCCTTGGCACCCGCTGCCAGGGGCGGTTTTTCTGTGAGCTGGGTTAAAAGTTTTTGGGGCTATCTGGTGCTCAGGTTATTCTCATGCAGAATGCACCTAACTGGGGCGAGCCGCATGAAAGGGAAAAATTACCGTGGGATTCACGACAGGTTTGAAGAAAGTTACCGCCGCTATGTTGGGAGTCGCCACCGCCGCGGTGGTGGGCGTGAGCGCTGCCCCAGTGGCTGCCGCTGCCCCGCAGGGCAATATCGCCTACTTTGGTGATTCCTACTCCGCGAACCCGGATCAGATCCTCAACGCCATGCGCGGGATGAACCCGCAGGTGTACAACGGCTATCCCGCCCGCGAGGGCTGCCTGCAGGCCCCGAATAATGCGCCGCGCCTGCTCGGCCAGATTGCCAAGGCACCGATCTCTGACTGGTCCTGTGTCGCCGAGACCTCGCGTGTGGCCACCCAGCGCGTCGCCCGCGCCATCCAGGCCGGCGATATTCACCCCGGCACGCGCGCCGTGGTGTTGGCCGCGGGCATGAATAACTACGGTGGCTTCGGTGTGCGCGATGGCGTGAATATCCTCGATAACCAGGCCGTGCACAACGCCTACCTGAAGGATATTCATGACGCCGTAAATCAGATCCGTCGCGTTTCTCCGCGCATCCAGATCATCATTCCGGGCATGCTGCAGGTCACCGAGCCTACCTCGGGCATGCTTTGCGCACTGAACGTGGTTCCCAACGTCCCGATGGGCGTGCCGGTGCCGCTGCTGCGCGATGTGGAGAACTGGAACCGCGATAACCAGATCGCGGCGGCCCGCCAGACCGGTGCCACCTTCGTGGACATCAAGGCCGGTTCCGCCGCTCACCACACCTGCGTGCCCGATGTGCAGCGCTGGGTCTCCGGCAGCATCGACACCACCACCCCGAACTACAACATGGGCCTGCACCCCAGCGAGGCAGGTTCCCGCTACGTGGCGCAGCGCATCGCCGCCGCCCTGCGCTAGGTTCTCGGCTTCATAGCCACAGCACTGCACGCCTCGACCGGGCGTGCAGTTTTTTATGTCCACACAACGCAGAACGTGGCCCCACCCACTGAGGGCGAGGCCACGAACTAGCAGGCGTGATGGGCCTTAGTTGGCTGCCTTGGCGTAACGCTCGGCAACGTCATCCCAGTTGAAGACGTTCCACACGGCCTCAACGTAGTCAGCCTTGACGTTCTTGTACTGGAGGTAGAAGGCGTGCTCCCACATGTCCAGCATGAGCAGCGGGGTCAGGTTAGCGGAGATGTTGCCCTGCTGATCGGTGATCTGCTCAACCACGAGGCGCTCACCGATGTGGTCATAGCCGAGAACTGCCCAGCCGGAGCCCTGCAGGCCCAGAGCGGCTGCGGAGAAGTGAGACTTGAAGTTCTCGAAGGAACCAAACTCGGCGTTGATGGCCTCTGCTAGTTCACCGGTGGGCTCGCCGCCGCCGTTGGGGGAGAGGTTCTTCCAGAAAATGGAGTGGTTGGTGTGGCCACCCAAGTTGAAAGCGAGGTCCTTGGACAGGGCGGTAACCACGGCAGAGATCTCGCCGTTCTCACGAGCAGTTGCCAGCTTCTCGAGGGCAGTATTAGCGCCCTTGACGTAGTTGGCGTGGTGCTTGGAGTGGTGCAGCTCCATAATCTCGGCGGCGATGTGCGGCTCGAGGGCGTCGTAAGAGTAATCCAGCTCGGGAAGGGTGTAAGTCATGATAAAAGCCTTTCGTGGTTTTTACGTTCACAGCCACGGCGCGGTGCCGTGGCATTGATACCCATGATAGGTGAGAATGTGAATATCGCAACAAAATGGTTGAGAAAACCGGCTCCGGCAGGGGTACCGCAGCAGGAACGCGGCGACGGGACTAGATTGGGTCGAGTGCCCACGTGGCCCTCGAGAGGACATCGCCCTTACCCCCTAGAGAAAGTGCTAGCACTATGGGATTTCTATTTTCACGCACCCCGGAGATGGTGAGCGAGGCCCAGGCGCTGCGCGGCGGTTCTACCCCCGTGCTGGAGCACCCTCAGTCCCACGCGGTTCTCGGCACTCCGATCACCGGACCGTGGAAGCCGGAGCAGCGGCGCCTCATCATTGGCATGGGATGCTTCTGGGGCGCGGAGAAACTGCTGTGGCAGCTCGACGGGGTGGACTCCACCTCCGTGGGCTATGCCGGAGGGTTCACTCCCAATCCGACCTACCGCGAGGTATGCACGGGCCGGACGGGCCACACCGAGGTGGTGGAGGTGGTCTACGATCCCGCGCGGATCAGCGCTCGGGAGATTATTAGCGCCACCCTTGAGGCCCACGATCCCACCCAGGGCTATCGCCAAGGCAATGATGTGGGCACCCAATATCGCTCCGCCTACTTTGTGGATTCCGCCGAGGATGAGCAGCTCGTGCGCGAGCTTCTCGCCGCCTATGGGCCGAAGCTGGCCGCGGCCGGGTTTGGTCCCGTCACCACCGAGGTGGCCCAGCTCAGCGATACCCCCGCGGGTGTCTACTATTTGGCCGAGGATTATCACCAGCAGTATCTGCACAAAAACCCCGAGGGCTATTGCCCCGTCCACTCCACGGGGGTGGCCTGCGGCTAGCGCGCCGGGTGGGTCGGAGCCAGCGGCAGGGGCAGCCCGCCGCGGCGACAGCTCAGTACCCCCACCAGCAGGATCGCCACACCGGCGATGGTCGCCCCGATGACCCATCCGGCGAGCACATCGGTGCTCCAATGGTGGGCGAGAAATACTCGGGAGATGCCCATGCACAGCGCATATCCCAGCGCGGCCAGCCAGACGAGGATGCGAACAACGCGCCCGCGCACCGCATGGCCGCCAAAGTAGGCGAGCACGAGAGCAAGAACGGTTGCGTTGAGCGTGTGCCCCGAGGGGAAAGAATATGAGGACTCGAAGGGCGGCACTGCGAAGGCGTAATCGGGCCGGGTGCGCCCCACCAGTGTCTTGATGATGGTGGTGGTGCTCGTCGACAGTGCCGCTGCTAGGGCGAGGGTGAGCACGGGAGTCCAGCTGCGCAGCACCGCAGTGAGCAGAAACGCGAGTGCTGTGGCCACGGGCAGGCTCAGGGCGGTCGTGCCGACATTGCTAAAAGCGGTGACCGCCGCGTCGAGCGTCGGGGAGCGGTGATCCAGCCCCCACTGAAGATATGTTGTGTCGATTGAGCTAAGCACCCATAAAGGCTACTACGGGCGCGTTCCGCCGAGAACGTGAGTGCGCAACAGCTCCAGTAGGTCGGCGGGGTCGGCGACATGCACGGCGTCGAGGCCGGCGGCGCGGGCGGCACGCACATCGTTGTTGTAGTTATCGCCGATCATCACCGCGCGTTCTGCCGGTGTCCCAAGCAGCGCCAGCGCCTCCCGATAGGCCTGCGGATCGGGTTTGGCGCAGCTGAGTTCCGCAGTGGGGATGAGGCTTATCGACGCCGACTCGAGGCCGGTGACAGCGAGCTTGCCCGCCTGCATGTCGCGGGCGCCATTCGTAAAAATGGCCACCGTTGCTCCAGTGTTCGCGGCGAGGGCCAAGGCTGCAGCCGCATCGGGGAAAGCGCGCCAGCCTTCACGATAGAAGGAGGCGAATACCTCGAAACGCCGGCGCGACTCCTCTTCACTGAGCGGGGTAGCAAAGAAGCGGGCCATGCGGTTGAGGCGCTGCTGGGCATGGGTGATCTCGCCTCGTTCGAAGCGGGAGAACTCCTCGTTTTCGATCTGGAACCACCGCTCGATGAGGGCGTGTTCTGAGCCTTCCATGGCGTAGTGCTGGATCAGGCGGGTGGCGGCGTGGCGGGCGGCAGAGTCGTGATCGACGAGCGTGCCGTCGAGGTCAAAGAGGATGGCGTCATAGCGGGGCATAGTGTCTCAGTATAGAAGCTGTGGGGTTTCCCACTTTCAGCGGAAAAAGGCTGCCAAATACTGGCAAAAACAAAAACAAACGGGCACAATGGGCAGCTGAAAGCGAAAAACCAAACATCGCAAGGGATGAAACAATGAAGGATATTGTTGGCAACAAGGTTGTGCTCATCGGCGCCGGTGACGTGGGAGTGGCCTATGCCTACGCTCTGGTGAACCAGGGCACGGTGGACCACCTGGCCATCATCGACATCGATGAGAAGAAGCTCGCCGGCAACGTCATGGACCTTAACCACGGCGTCGTCTGGGCCAGCTCCCGCACTCGTGTCAGCAAGGGCACCTACGCCGACTGCGAAGACGCCGCCATGGTGGTCATCTGCGCCGGCGCCGCCCAGAAGCCCGGCGAGACCCGGTTGCAGCTGGTGGACAAGAACATGAAGATCATGAAGTCCATCGTGGACGAAGTGATGGCCAACAACTTCGACGGCATCATGGTGGTCGCCTCCAACCCGGTGGACGTGCTTTCCTATGCCGCATGGAAGTACTCCGGCCTGCCGTGGCAGCGCGTGATCGGCTCCGGCACCGTGCTGGATTCCGCCCGCTTCCGCTACATGCTCGGTGAACTCTACGACTGCTCGCCCACCTCCATCCACGCCTACATTGTGGGCGAGCACGGCGACAGCGAGCTGCCGGTGCTCTCCTCCGCCACCATCGCTGGTGTGTCCATGCGAATGAAGCTGGCCAAGGAGCCAGGTCTGGAAGAGCGTCTGGAAAAGATTTTCGAAGACACCCGCGATGCCGCCTATCGCATCATCGACGCCAAGGGCTCCACCTCCTATGGCATCGGCATGGGACTGGCCCGCATCACCCGCGCGGTGCTGCAAAACCAGGATGTGGCCCTGCCTGTCTCCGCCCTGCTCCAAGGCGAGTACGGCCAAGAAGACATCTACATCGGCACCCCTGCGATCGTGAACCGCAACGGCATCAACCGTGTGGTCGAGCTCGAGCTCAACGAGCACGAGATGGAGCGCTTCACCAAGTCTGCTGATGCACTGCGCGAGGTACAGCAGAACTTCTTCTAAATAGAGAGCGCTTGCTCGCCTTATCACCACCGGCCTGTCTCGCACCTGAACTGGGTACACGGGGCACGGCCGGTGCTCTGCGTCTACGCCCCGTATCCTAAAACTGGCGACAAGATCCGCCACTCGGGCACTGGGCGATACTGATACAGGAGGCAGCGAGAAAATGTATGTGATCGCGCACCGCGGCGCATCCGCCGACTATCCGGAGCTCACCGCAACAGCCTTCACCGAGGCGTTTGTGCAGGGCGCGGACGGGGTGGAATGCGATATCCGTCTGGCCCGCTGCGGTGAGCTGGTATGTATCCACGATCCCATCGTGGATCGTGTCTCTGATGGCAGCGGCCGAGTATCCACCCAGACGGTAGAGCAGCTACGCCGGTACAACTTCGGCACTGCGGCGGCCCCCTCCGGGCCCTGTACCCTCAACGAACTGCTTGACATCATGGAGGATCACCCCGGAAAGCACCTCTTTATAGAGAGCAAACACCCCATGCGCTATGGCCGGATGCTGGAGGAAGAATTGGTGAAAACACTCCGCTACCGCCGCCTAGAAGCAGACCCCTATATCCACGTGATCTCCTTTTCCGGATCCGCGATCAACCGCATGCAGCAATTGGCACCGGAGCTTGACCGGATCTACCTGCGCAACGATCCCAACGCCTGGTATCACCGCATTCGCGAGCAGACGATTCACCCCGCCTCGGTTGGTCTCGCTATGCGGAAAGCCCGCGAACACATCAACAATGGCACCCTGCCGCCGGCGAGCTATGTGTGGACCGTGGACAACCCCGAGGAGATGGCCGTGTGCCGCGACAATGGCGTGCAGTGGTTGGCCACCAATGTGCCCGCTCTGGCTCGCGAGGTCGTAGACCGCGGGCCGCAGGCGTAACACCCACTGGGGAGCAGACAACTGGCGCACCGGGGCGAACGGGTATGTTTGTGCCATGGGCAAAAAGAAGAAGAATCGTGAGAATCTGCCTGAGGGCATGAGCCGCAAGCAGGCCAAACTCGCCGCACGTGCCGCTGAGCGCGCCGCGTTGATGGGCGAAACCCGCCCCTTCGAGGGACTCGCTGCCGAGCCGCAGCTGGTGGCACTGCAGGAGTTCATCCCCTCCGCATACGCCAAGGTGGACGTCGCTGGAACTGATCGCGAGGTCTACATCTGTACCGTGCTGCCGGGAGCCGTCGCTGCTTTGGTGCGCGACGAGGAAGCCGGCGGCGAGGCGTTTGTGGCGATGCAAACCCAGCACCGCACCAAGACCCAGGGCAAGGATTTGGCCTATGCCCTTAATTGGGTCATCAACGCCGCCCCCGGCGCTACCTTGGCGCCCGGCAACCAGGATGGTTCCCAGCCGGAGCTGAGCGCACTGCTGAGCGCAGATGCCGAGCTCGACGTGCAGGCCTTCGATACCTTCACCTGGTGGGTACCAGAGGGGCAGACCGGCGATGAACAGACCGCACGCATGCTGCAGATGGCCAATGACACCATCATTCCCTCCCAGGAAGTACACGCAGACGTACCCGGTGCTCTGTGGTGGGTGGATCCCGGCGAGAAGGCCCACATCCGTTGGGTGCGCCAGGATGATGAGGACAAGCTGCTCGCTGCCCTTGCCCGCATCGCGGCGGCCGGCAAACTGCACCTTGGCGAGGACACCAAGTTCGCTGGTGCTTTCCGCACGCACGGTCTCACCGTTCCGGTCTTCGATCTCGATCCCACGATCACTCCGGAGGAGTGCGTGCCGGCCGTGGAGGAGCTCAATTCCTTGATCTCGGCAGAGCTGAGCAATGATGCGCAGCTGAACGCCGAGGAGCGTAAGGCCCTCAACAACATCAAGTCGCGGCAGCTCACTATCCGCTAATTCGCGCGATATTCATGGCTGTACTGGCCAGCTGGGGATCACTCCCAGCTGGCCTTTTCTACTATTCGGGGCCCGGTGGTGAATGTGGCCAGGCTTGGCGGCGTATTTTCGCGCCCGCCGATTGTGTCGCCGCCGTGGATGTATTGGGTACCGGGTTTTCGGGGGCCTCGGCGGTTGCCGAGCCGACCACTCCGGTCTCGGGGTGGCGGGCAGCGTGCTCCTTTATGGGATGTTGCTTGGTGTCATCGTTGTCGCTGTGGTGCTCGGGGCAGCGCAGCGTGAGATTTAATATGTCGGTGGGGCCGCCATCATTCCACGAGGTGATGTGGTGGATATCGCAGCGACTCACCGGCTCCGAGCACCCTGGGTGAGAGCACACGAGCTCGGAGGCGAATAGCGCGAGGCGCTGGTAGATATTCGCCAACCTGGTGGTTCTTCGCAGATCCAGCACCTGGCCGGTGCGGGGATCGTGGACGCACACGAAGCCGTATTTGGCTTGGGCGAGCGAGAGTACGTCGCTGACAGTGAGCTCATTGCCGGTGTTGGTGGGAAAGAGCATCCCGGCGGCGGCGAGATCAGTGTCATCGAAGTCCTTGGCCGATACCGAGAACACCATGCTGGCCGCGCCGATGCCGCCGCAGTCGAGGGCGGCGTCGAGTGCATCCGCGTAGCGTTGCTGCACGGTGCGCGGGTCATCTTTGTCGACGGTGCGCTCGACGAAAGGCTCTAGCCATGCCCGCAGCTTGGCGGTGATGCGCTCGGGCAGATAACCGAAGACGCGGCTGCCGCCGTCGTTATCTGCCTCGGTGATGGTGAAAGCGCGGTTGCGTTCGGCGCGGGCTGGTTCGGGGCTGAGCTCGCTATTGGCGTGGGTAACCAGGTGCTTAACATAAGCCCTAGTGTCATCGCAGCTAGCGTTGTGGGCATAGTCCACGGCTTTCTGGCGCAGTGTTTCGCGTAGTAGCGCGCTGCCGGTGCGCAGCCCGAGCAGGGCTTTATCTATCGCGGTGCGGGTATCGCCGGAGATCCGGTAGTCGCACAGCTGCCTGCGGGTGCGGCCGCGCAGCATCTCCGCGGCGCCGCGGTTGATATCGTTCTGCTCCTCAGTCAGCGTCTCATCCGGCTCATCCTTGAGCTTTCCGTAGAGGCAGCGGGCCTGTCCGATGGTGGAGTTGGCGCGAGAATTAGACCAGCCGAGACGTTCCTTGAGAATACGGCGTGGCTTGGAGGTGCCCGCCACGTCCATGAGGTCTTCCGTGCTGGCGAGGTGTGCGATAAGCACATCGAGGTGCGCCTTGAGCGACATATGCTCCTCGAGTCGTGCCAGCTGTGGGAGAGTAGCCCCCAGAGAGGTGAACCCGCCGGTATCGACGTCGTAGAGCGCCACGAGCTGGGCGAGATCCTCGCCGATGCGGTCAACAATCTGCTGTACCTGGTCGCTAGCGATCATGGGGGCCTCCTTCCTGAATGAGCGTGTGCGGCACACACTAAAACAGGACAGACCATGCCCGCTGCGCGGGCTGTGCATAACTCGCGACCGATGAAGGGTTATGCACAGCAGAGCTAGCGAAGGGAGCTAAAGAGTTGCTCCGCCTGGGTTTCATCCCACAGCACAACCGAGCCGACATCCACATAGTCGATGCCGCCCACGGGGGCGACCTCGGTGTTGAAACCGCCGGCCATGTGCAGCGCCGCCCACAAAAGATCCCAGGTGTGGTCGCTCGAGTCCACTGTGAGCGAACCCGCTACCCCGTTGACCAGCGGGATAGACCGGAAGGGGTTGAGGAAGGTGGTGGGGGAGGCCACCTTCTTGGCGAGGGCACCGAGGAACTGCCGCTGGCGGGCCGCGCGGTCAATATCTCCCTGTGCAGTGGATCGGGTGCGCACAAAGCTCAACGCCTGGGCACCATCGAATTTCTGGCAGCCGGGTTCCATGTGGAAGTTGATCACGTCATCGTGGATGGGCTCATCCACGCAGAGCTCCACCCCGCCCACGGCGTCGACAGCGTGGGCGAAGCCGCCAAAGCCGACTTCGGCGTAGTGATCGATCTTCAGCCCCGTGCTCTGCTCGACGGTCTCGATGAGCAGCGGCGGACCACCGAAGGAAAAGGCAGCATTGATCTTGTTCATGCCATAGCCCGGAATCTCCACATAGCTATCGCGCGGGAGCGACAGCAGCGTGGGCTTGCCGAAGAGGGGCACGTGCAAGATCATGATCGTGTCGGTGCGGTTGCCTCCCACATCCCCGCCGGTCATCAGCTCGTGGTTCTGCTCTGGAGTGAGACCCTCGCGGGAATCGGAGCCCACCAGCAGCCAGTTCGAGCCGCTGGTATTACTGATCTGCTGGGCAGGCATGGCCTCGACCCGCTCGAATTTGGTGTCGGCCCACAACATGCCCACCACCGCGATGGTGACGATGATCGCCAGCGCCCAGCGGAACATGGAGAAACAGCCCATGCGGGGCCGGCGCATGCCCCGCCACGGGGCGCGGCGCCGGGGCGCAGCGGCAGGCTGCGGTTGCAGCGGCTGCTGCGGTGCAGGGCGCACCGGCTCCGGCACTGGGGCGTAGTACTGGCGGGGACGCTGCTGTACCGAGCGTGCCGCCTCGGGGTGCTCGCGATAGTAGGCCTGGCGCTGCTCCTCATAGCTGGGCTGGCGGTGCCGTCCCAAGGATTCTTCGCTGCGCCGGTGGCGCTGCGGCCGGTAGTCCGATGCCCGATGCTCGGGCTGGGGCCGGTTGATTGAGCGATCACGGCGCGGTTCGCGCCGCGGCTCTCGGCGAGGCTCCCGCCGAGGCTCACGCCGCGACTGCGGCTCGCGAGAAGACTGAGGATTGCGTCGAGAAACGGGCGAGTCCCCCGCACGGGGCGATTGAGGGCGCCGCCTGACGGGACGACCGTAGTGATCGCGCAGAATACGGCCGTCTTTGTCTCTCGCGAAATCGTCCATGTCTGGATACTCTAATGCCTAAGACAATCCAAGCCTCGATACATCAAGGAATTGGTAGCCCAAAAAAGCCACGGTGTCGATGAAAAAGTGGGCGAACACCAGTGGCCACACCCGCCGGAACTTCCAGTAGAAAGCGGCGAAGACCACGCCCATCACAATATTGCCCGCCCCAGCGCTGAGCCCCTGATACAGGTGATAGGAGCCGCGCAGCACCGCAGAGGCGCTAATGATGGCCACCGGCGCCCAGCGCAGCTGCGCCAGCCGGGTACTCAGCCACCACACCACCACGGTCTCCTCGGCGAAGGCGTTAGCGAAGCCCCATAGCAGCAGGATCAGTCCTGCCCACAGCCCTGAGTCATAGGCGGATACCACCACTTCTTTGGTCCAGCCGGCGTGCAAGGCCAGCACGTACAGCCCGAGCCCCGGAATACCAATCAGTGCGGCCAAGACGGCCCCGCTCAGTCCATCGCGCGGGCGCGGACGCTGCAGAAAGATACGGTCGCGAGCGAGCAGGTACACCACCAGTAAGCCCCAGCCGCAGAGCACGGCGGCCGATATCAGCTGCAGCCCCAGATCCAGCCACGGCACCGAGGACTGTGGGGCGTTGAGCGTGGTGCTTTGTTTATTGAGCGCCTCGGGCGCGAGCAACGCATCGGTCAGTCGCAGGGCGGAGCGTAGCCCCGAGGCACCGAAGGTGATGAGAAGAACCACCAGGATTTCCGCCAGAATCATGCCTCTTTTCCTTTCGGCGCGCCCGCAGCTTCGAGCTGTTCGGCCACCCCGAGCAGCTCGGCGGCACCGGCGTGGATGCAGCCCAGGTGGAGTCCCACTGGCGGGCGACCGGGCAGGGCCCAGGGCACAGAGATGGCGGCGCGGCCGGTGATATTGAAGAGACTGCCCCACGGGGTCCAGCGTGTCTGTTCGTCGAAATCGTCTTGGGGCTCTAGGGAGCTGAAGGTGCCGATCGGCGGGGGATCATAGGCCAAGGTGGGGGTGAGCAGCAGCTCGCAGGGCCAGGCGTAGCGCACATGTCGGTCGAGAGCAGCGAGGGTACGCAGTGCCTCTTCGAGCGCTCCTGGGGCGAGGCCGCGGCCGCGTTCGCGCATGTACTCCACGATCGGGGAGGCGGGGCCAGGAATGCGGCTCGACTTGTGCCACATCAGGGTTTGGAAGGCGGCGAAGGGCTCCGGGCCGTAGGCGGGGTCCACGGGGATGATCTCGTGCCCATGGGCGCGGAGCGTGGTGGTGGCGTCGGCAAGCGCAGACAGCATGATCGGATCGACCTCCCCGTCGCCGTGCAGCGGGGCGCGGAGCACAGCAATGCGCAGGCGGCGGGAGTGTGGGCGAAAGCCGTGGAGAGCAGCGGCGCGGCGCACACTGGTGGTGAGGAAGCCTTGGGCGGTGAGCCGGCCCTCGCCGGGAGTGTGCGGTGGTTTGAAGCCCACCAGCCCGCACGCCGCGGCGGGCACTCGGATGGAGCCGCCCCCATCGGAGGCGTGGGCGACCTCGACGATGCCGCGCGCCACCAGTGCTGCCGCGCCGCCGGAGGAACCACCGGGAGTGCGCCCAGGCCACAGCGGGTTGCGGATGGGGTCCTGGCCGACGGGCTCGGTATAGGCGGTCATCCCCATCTCCGAGGTAGCGCTCTTGCCGGCGATGGTGGCGCCCTGATTCAGCAGCCACTCATTGACATGATCATGGCTGCGCGGAATATGGCGGCGATGTATCGAACCATAACTCGTGGGCATGCCCGCCACATCGGAGAGATCTTTGACGAAGAGCACCATGCCGTCGAGGCGGCCATGCCCGGTAGGGGCCACGGGCTGGGTGGTGGCATCGTGCACCACCCCGTGCTCGGCGGGGGTGAGCGCCGCCAGCTCGCGGTGAATGCGGGCGAGCTGGGTGTCGATTGACGGGGCGGGATGCGGCATGAATGTTGATGGTAGACCGCTACTGGCGGCGGGGGAAAGGTAGCCCGTGTTTGTGTGCCAGCGAGCCGCTACACTCAAAGATCATGAGTACTACGGTGGCTTTTCTCGGTCCGCGCGGCACGTTCACGGAGATGGCGATGCAGGCATTCGCCGCGCGCGGCTGCTTTGACGCAGACGATGTGACGGGGCTGCCGGTGTCCTCGCCGGCGGAGGCTCTCGATGCGGTCGTCCAGGGCTGGGCTGACTATGCCTGCGTGGCCATCGAAAACTCGGTGGATGGGGCCGTGACTCCCACCTTCGATGCCCTGGCCGCCGCCGAGGGAGTACAGATTTATCACGAGTTCGCTCTCGATATCTCCTTCGCATTCATGCGGGGCGACGCCGCGCCTACGTCCGCCCCGCCGCGGTTGAGCACTCATCCTGTGGCGTGGCAGCAGGTGAAACTCTCGGCGCAGCGTCTGCTGGGCGAGGTTGAATTCATTCCCGCCTCCTCCAATGCCGCCGCGGCGGAAGCCGTGGCTCGCGGCGAGGCCGACTACGCAGCCGCCCCGGAAGCCGCCGCCGATCTGTGGGGCTTGCAGGTGATAGCCAGCGATGTGGCCGATGTGCCGGGCGCGCGCACCCAGTTCGTGGTGGTGGGCCCGGCAGGCGTACCGACTCCGCGGACGGGAAATGATCGCACCTCCGTGGTGTTCACCTTGCCAAATGTGCCCGGCAGCCTAGTGGGGGCGCTGACGGAGTTCTCGCTTCGCGGCGTGGACCTCACCCGCATCGAGTCCCGTCCCACCCGCACTGGGCTGGGCACCTACCGCTTCCACGCCGATCTGGTGGGGCATATCGACGACGCCATCGTGGCCGAAGCGCTGCGGGCGTTGCACATGCGCTGCGAGTCCTTGCACTATCTCGGCTCGTGGCCACATAATTCCGCCCCGCCGGAGCAACCCAGCAACACCCCTGAACGTGACGCCGCCACTGCGTGGGTGGCCCGAATGAAAGAAGGTCAGCGATGAGTGCCACCTCCCGCCAAGGTCGAATTATCTTGGCTCGCCACGGCGAGACCTACGCCAATAAAAACCGCGTGCTCGATACCTTCCCGCCGGGAGCCGAGCTCACCGAGCGGGGCCAGCAGCAGGCCTATGCGCTGGGTGACAAGCTCGTCGAGTTTAGTGGGGAGCACCTTGGGCAGATCTATTGCGGGCTGGCGATCCGAGCCCAGCAAACCGCGATGCGCGCCGCCGAACGCTTCCGCGAAGGCAGTGGCCGCGAGCTGGGCCGAGTGCTGATACGCGAAGGAGTCCACGAGATCAGTGCCGGCAACCTCGAGGGCAGCACGGATCCCGAGGATGCCGCGCTCTACCTCGACTATTTCTACCGTCGTCTCTGCGGCGAGCAGGCGGCGCTGCCAGGAGGGGAGTCGCTGCGCGCTATCCTTATCCGCTATCTGCCGGTGCTGGCTGAGATGCTCAATGAGCACGTGGATGCCGGCCGCGATGCGGTACTGGTCAATCACGGCGCTATCAGCCGCACGGTCGCCAGCCATGCTTGTGGGCTGGAGCCGGAGTTTGCACGGGATCACCGCCTCGAGAATTGCGGACTGATTGTGCTGGAACCACGCGGACAGCTCTTCGGCGGCTGGACCCTGACCCATTGGTCAGATACTCCGGTGGGGGAGCTCGGCGCGGCCTAAAACACCGAGCGCTGGCACCAAGGGGGGTTTAGCCCCAGCCGAGTTCGTGCAGCCGAGCGTCGTCAATGCCGAAATAGTGCGCGATTTCGTGTATCACGGTGATCCGCACCTGTTCGACGAGCTCACTTTCGCTCGCGCAATAATCCTTGAGGGATTCGCGGTAGATGGTGATGGTGTCCGGTAAAAAACCGCTGAATTCATTGGTGCGGTCGGGCAGGGCCACACCCTCGTAGAGCCCGAGGATGCCCGGGGATCGGGGATTGCGGTCCTCGATCTGGATCACCACGTTGGTGAGATGGCTCAAGAGCTTCTCGGGGACGAGGTCAAGGCCCTCGTCCACGAGTTCTTCGAAGCGTTCATCGCTGATGGCAACCATGGGGACGTCCTTAGCGGGGAAGGTCCTCGCGCAGCGGATTGCGCTCTGGCTGCGGCGGTGGGGCCGCTCCGTCGATGGTGAAGGGCCCAGTGGCGGTGCCCTTCAGGGTGGAGAAGCCGCCATCCTCGCGGGCCTTGATCAACGAGCAGTTCACGGATTTTGAACCGCCCTGCCATGCATCGGAGGAGAGGGTGGTCCAGAAAGGCTGCAGTGTGGACTGGTAGAGGTTCTCCTCGTTGCCCAAGAAATCCTCAGCGGCCTGGGTGCAGACCCGGTTGAGTTCTTCATTTTGCTGGTCCTCGGTGGGCACGGAGTCAGGGAAGAACTCAGTGAGATTCACAACTCGAGTGACTTCGAGAACGTGGTCGGTATCGCAGTTGACGGTGTGGGGCACATTGGCTGCGTCGATACTCACGCAGGTACCGGGCTCATAGACGCGGGCTTGGTCCTGATCGGCTACCTTGCCGGTGGTCTCTAGCGGCACGCCATTGGGGTCAGTGGATTGCAGACCGCACAGCATGGTGCGATCGCCAGCCTCCCAGGCGCTGGGTGGGGGAAGCACTGGCGCGATGGAATAACGGCCGCGCGGATCATAGGTGCCGTTGAGATAGCTGATGGTGGGCTGCTGGCAGAGCTCCTCACGTAGCTGCGCCTGCCGAATGAGATCTGGGGCGGGGGCGTCGGGACCGAACTCGGACGAGGGATAGGCAGCCAGGTCTTCGCGGGCGGTGACCTCGAAGCGGTGCGGGCTAGCGCAGTCGGTTTGTTCGAAGTCAGCGACCTCACCTGCGGCGGTAAAGGACCACGTCACGCAGGAGCCGGCGTCGGCGGTGGTAAACGGCGCCACTTCTTTGACCGTGGAGGTAGTGGGGGAGGCGTCCGGAGTTTCTTCGGGTGTTTGGGATTCTCTGACCATATCGAAGCTGCCAATCGCCACACCGCCGGCGAGGGCGGCGATTGCGCAGATCCGCAGCGCGGTGGCGCTGCGCCAGGTGGGTGTAGTCGTCGAATTCACGTCCCCCATGCTAGCGGCTTCCCTTTTCTGTGGCTGTAAGTGGCGTGCCCTAAAGCGCCGTGCACGAAAACAGCCGCCGCCTGACACGGTACTGTCGGGCCCCTAGGCGCACCGAAGAGCTAGCCACGTTGCACGTGTGTTTTCAGGCTAAAACGATCCGGGTGGTAGAGCGAGCGGCACCACTCCACGGGCTTATCGTTCGAACTGGAGACTCGCGTGACGGCGAGGAGCGCATCGAGGGGACGGAGGCCAAGCAGCTCGGCATCATCGGAGCTGGCGTTGATGGCGGTGGCCGTTTGCTCCGCATCGGTGATGGCCACCCCGTAGTCGCGATCCAAAATGGCGTAGACCGACTTATATACGTCGGTTTCCAGCAGAGTGGGGGCGTAGCGGGAGTTATACCAGCCATCGTCGATGGCATAAGGCTCGCCATTGCCCAGCCGCAGCCGCACTAGGTGGGTGTGGGGAGTGCTGGGATCCGTACCGAAGAACTTCGCCACCTCCGGCGGGGCGGGTGCCCAGGCAGAGGCTAGGATTTTAGAGCTGGCGGTGAGCTGCTGGGCTTCCATCTCGGAGGAGAAGGACGCCAAATGCAGGCGATTAATTAACGGATTAGGGGCCACGAACGTGCCTTTGCCCCGGGCGCGTTTGAGCTTGCCGCTAGCCACGAGGTCGCCGATAGCGCGGCGCACGGTGATGCGGGAAACACCGAACGTATCTTCAAGGATGCGCTCGCCAGGCAGCATATCTCCGGGCTTGAGCTGGTGGGTACAGATGTCCTCGAGAACCTCCCGCAGCTGGGCATGCTTGGGCTTGCCGGTGTCGGCGAGCGGGCGCGCGGGAAAAGACGGGGACGAGGACATACCTCCATAGTAGCGAACTGGTGATAACCGGAGCGGGGCAATGGATGTATCCTCTGCCACGCGCTGGGGTGGAGACAGTCCCATTTTTGAGGCGCTGCGCGGTAGGCTGATGAATGTGATTGATCTAAAGTTCTTGCGTGAAAACCCAGATATCGTTCGCCAGTCCCAGCTGAACCGCGGGGACGATCCTGCGCTTGTCGACGCCCTCCTCGCCGCCGATGAACGCCGTCGTTCCGCCATTGTCGACGCGGATGCTTTGCGCAGCGAGCAGAAAGCCTTCGCTAAGAAGATTGGCCAGGCCGCCCCCGAGGCCCGCCCAGCCCTGCTCGAGGGATCTAATGAGCTTAAGGCCAAGGTTAAGGCAGCCGATGCGGAGCAAAAGGCCGCCGAATCTGAGGTGCATGAACTACAGATGAAGCTCTCCAACGTGGTGGAGGGCGCCCCCGCCGGCGGCGAAGAGGACTTTGTCGAGGTGGACTATGTGGGGACCCCGCCCGAGCTGGATTTCGAGCCCAAGGATCACGCCGAGCTCGGCGAGAGTCTCGGACTGCTCGATATGGAGCGCGGCGTGAAGGTGTCGGGCGCCCGCTTCTATTACCTCACCGGCTACGGCGCCCTGCTGGAGCTCGGCCTGATGAACCTTGCTGCCAAGAAGGCGATGGAGCACGGCTTTAAGCTCATGGTTCCGCCGGTGCTGGTGCGCCCCGACGTGATGGCCGGCACCGGCTTCCTCGGCGAGCACTCCGATGAAATCTACTATCTCCCTGCCGATGACCTCTATCTCGTGGGCACCTCGGAGGTGGCATTGGCTGGCTACCACAAGGATGAGATCATCGATCTCAGCGATGGCCCCAAGAAATACGCGGGCTGGTCCAGCTGTTTCCGTCGTGAAGCCGGCTCCTATGGCAAGGACACTCGCGGCATTATCCGCGTACACCAGTTCAACAAGCTGGAGATGTTCGTCTACGCCAAGCCCGAGGACGCAGAGCAGGAGCACCAGAACTTGTTGAATATGGAGCGCGATATGCTCTCCGCCATCGAGGTGCCCTATCGCGTGATCGACATCGCTGGCGGCGATTTGGGTCAGTCCGCGGCCCGCAAGTTCGATACCGAGGCTTGGATTCCCACCCAGAACACCTATCGTGAGCTCACCTCCACCTCCAACTGCACCACCTTCCAAGCTCGTCGCCTGCAGACCCGCTACCGTGATGAGCAAGGCCGAGCTCAGGTGTGCGCCACCCTCAACGGCACCCTCGCCACCACCCGCTGGCTGGCGGCCCTCTTGGAGAATCACCAGCGTAAGGACGGTTCCGTGGTGGTGCCGGAGCAGCTGCGTCCCTACGTGGGCGTGGATGTTCTGGAACCCCAAAGCTAGCCCCGCCCGCCAACTCTTGGCTGCCCCCTAGGCCGATAAGGACCCCATAAGAGGACACCGTCAATGTGGAGAAAAAACAACCAGCGTTTCCGGAAGACCTCCGGATTCCTCGTGCCCACCTCCGAGCCGGTCATCAGCGCATCACGCCACGCTGAGCTGAAGGAGCCGGTGTATCGCATCGGCATCGCCGTGGCACGACTTGTGATGAAATTCCAAGGGGTCCGCGCCGTGGTGGAGGGCACCGAGCACATTCCTGCCGATGGCGCGGCGGTGATCGCGGTGAATCACACCGGCTACATGGACTTCATCTTTGCCGGCGTCCCCGCCTACCTGCGGGGCCGGCGGCTGGTGCGGTTTATGACCAAAAAGGAGATTTTCTCCGCCCCCTTCCCAGTGGGCTGGGTGATGCGAGCGATGAAGCACGTGCCCGTGGACCGCGAGGCCGGCCACGACGCCTTCGAGACCGCAGTACAACACTGCAGCGACGGTCACTTGGTGGGCATTTTCCCAGAGGGCACGATCTCTAGGTCCTTTGATCTCAAGGAATTCAAAACGGGTGCTGCCCGCATCGCGCAACGCTCCGAGGTGCCCCTCATTCCGCTGGTCGTGTGGGGTTCCCAGCGTTTCTGGACCAAGGATTTGCCCAAGAATCTCGGCCGCAATCACCTGCCGCTGTGGGTGCGCGTCGGCGAGGCGATCTCCACCGAGGGCAGCCCCGAGGAGGTCACCGCTCGGCTGCACGATCGCATGACCGAGATGCTGGCCGAGGTGCGCCGTGACTATGCCGAGGAGTTTGGCCCCTTCGCCGGCGACGAGCCGTGGCTGCCCGCGAGCATCGGAGGCTCTGCACCAACACAGGAGCGGGCGGACTTGTTGGATCAGGCGGAGAAAGAGCGTCGACAAGCGAAACAAGCTCGCAAGGCCAAGCAGGCACAGGCGAAAGCCGCTAAGAAAATGAAAGAGAAAAAACGATGACCTCGTCACCTTCGCCCACGGACGGCACTTTTGCGCGACCGCTGCTCATCGCCACCGATGTGGACGGCACCCTGATCGACGACGCCGAGCGCATCCCACCCCGCGTGGTGAGCGTGCTTCACCAGGCTGTGCATGAAGGAACGAAGGTGGTGCTCGCCACCGGCCGGCCGCCGCGCTGGATCTTCCCGATCCTCGAGCAGCTGGGAATCAATCCGCTGTGCGTGTGTGCCAACGGCGCCATCGTCTATGACTCTGCTCAAGACAGGATCATTCATAGCGCCACGCTGAAACCGCAGACCCAGCGCACGGTCGCCCGCATCGCCACCGAGGTGCTCGAACCGCTGGGCGGGGTACATTTTGCCGTCGAGCGCGCCGGGCGTTCCGCCTTCGACCCCACCCATGAGCTCTTTGCGGTGGCACCGGATTATTCCCACGCCTGGGAGTCGCAGGAGTACGGGGTAGAGGAACACAAGCAGCTCTTCGGCAGCTCTGCGGTGAAGCTACTGGTGCGCAGCGAGCACCTCACCTCCGAGAAAATCGCCGACCTGTTGCGGGACCGCATCCCCGCCGAGATGGCGCATGTGACTTTTTCCATGTCCGGAGGCTTGGTGGAAGTATGCGCCCCGCACGTGAACAAGGCGGTGGGCTTGGCGAAGGTGGCCAACTACTATGGCGTCGACGCCGCCGACGTGATGAGCTTTGGCGACATGCCTAATGACTGTGAGATGCTCCGCTGGTCTGGCCGCTCTTACGCCATGGGCAATGCCGCCCAAGCTGTGCGCGACGCCGCTGATGAGACCATTGGCGATAACAATGAAGGTGCGATCGCCGACGTGCTGGAGCCGCTCTTTTCCGATTCCTAACGCCACCCCACAGCCCCCACCCGCCAGTGCCGGCAGGTGGGGGCTGTGGGGTGTCTGGGGCGGCCAGCGTGCTGGCCGAGGCCAGCGGATCGTGCCTAACTGCGCGCCTAGCGGGCGATGATCTCTAGGCTGCCATCCGTAGGGTTGTAGCTGATGTAGCCGCCGACGAAGTCCACTCGGTAGCCGTTATCGGTGGCGTATTGATCGCTGGTCGGCAGGCCCAAGATTCCGGCATCGAGTCCGGTCGAGGCCCACGCATCCGCGATGTCGCCCCACAGTGCGTGCGTGCCGCCTTCGGGGGAAGAGATAATCACACCATCGGTGAAGGGCACATAGCGCAGCTCGCCCGCGGCGTCCGAGGGCGATGCGTAGTGCACGCCACCGAGCGGGCTGCCCAATACGGGACCGAAGCGGTTGTCGATCTCGTTGTATTTCTGCGACTCGACGCTGTCGCCGCTGGTGGTGATCTTCTTAGGCACAAACACCGGCAGATCGGCGATGCTCAGATCATCGATCATCGGAATGTTGCCCACCTCATCCAGCGCACCATTCTGAATGCCCTGACCGTTTTCGGAATTGAGCACGAGGGCCAAGATGGAGCCTACGATGTCGAGGATCTCGGAGACATCGACGCTGCGACCTTGGGCATGATCGATGATGGCGCCCAGGGCGCGGGAGAAGAGCGTGGCGGCCTCTTGATCGGCCTGGCCAGTGAGATCCACCTCGTTACCTGGGGTGGGCTCCTTCGCAGCGCCCTCCGCCGGTTCCGGAGTGGGCTCCTTCTCCGCAGGTGTCGTGGTCGAGGTAGCCGGGGTGGGCTCCTTTTCACTGGTGGTCTTCGTGGTGGTTTCTGTGGTGCTGGGGGCAGTGCTTGCGGAGGACGTCGAAGTCGTCGTTGCGACAGGGGTGGTGCTCGAGGTAGCCGGGGTGGGCTCCTTCTCGCTGGTGGTCTTCGCGGTGGTTTCCGTGGTGCTGGGCGCAGTGCTTTCCGTAGAAGTTTCCGCGGTACTCGGTGCTGGGCTGGTTACCGTGGTGCTGGTGTCGGCAGTGCTGCTTTCGCTGGAGGTTTCCTCTGTGGTCTCCGCAGCCGCGGTCGACGTGCTGCTCTCTGAGGTGGAGGTCTCGGTATCGCTGCTTGTGCCCACCGTGCCAGTATTAATGGCGTCGTAGGTCTTCTTGGCGATGGTGCGGATCTTCAGCATCTGCGAGTATCCGGCGTCCCCGGGGCAGGTGGTGTTGCCCACGTCGCGGTGCGCGAAAATATTCGGCAGCTTCACCGCGGTACCGGCAGCGTACTTGGTGTAGTGGCTGCCCTCGGAGTAGTGGATGCTCGAGCCGGTGGGATCAAGACCCTCAACAGCGGCGCGCCAGCCGATGGTTTTACCCATGGACTCGATGGTGGCGGCGGTGGGGTTTTGGGTGGAGTAGTCGCCGATCATGGAGATGCCCCAGGTGTTCTGGTTGAAGCCACCGGCGTGCGCACCCTGCACGGCCTTGTTGAGACCTCCAGCGCGGCCCTCGTAGATATTGCCGAACTTGTCAACCAGTGCGTTGTATCCGATGTCGCACCAGCCGAGGGTGGCTGCGTGGTAGTGATAAATGCCGCGGACCTGGGCAGCAGCCTGGGCGGCGGTGTAGTTATTGCTGCCTGCGGTGTGGTGCACGGTGATCCCAGAAACGTGGTCATCGTAGGTGGGGTTCATGCAGCGCTTGGACTCGTCCGCGCCCCAGCCTGCACGAGAGATCATGCTGGGCATGCCCTCGGAATCGGCGGCTAGGTCGATGCCAGCCTGCGGGTCGGTGGAGCTGTTGCCGTCGATAAACACCGCATCCAGGTTGGTGGGCCCACCGGAGACCAAGTCCACGTTGGTCACTGAGACCTGCACGGAGTGAGTGGGGGCGAGATAGATGAGCTCGGTGCCGTCCTTCTCGCCGCCGCTGGTCTCGTTCAGGGGCTCTGCCTCATACCAAGGGCCCCAGTTGCCCGCGCTGTCTTTGGCGCGGAAGTGGGCCACAAAGTCCTTGGTGCCATCCCAAGTGAGCGCGAACATGGAGAATTCCTCGTCGCGCGTGAATTGTTTGACGGTGCGCTCGCCCTCGTCTTCGCCTTGGCTGTCTACGGCGGGGTCATTGACCACCACGTTGTCGCCACTGTCGAAGGAGATGGAGGATTCGCTGACGCTAATCGGATCGGCCGCGACTGAGTCGGTGGGCCGAATGGTGTCGGAGTTCATGGCTACTACGGAGCCGAGGATCACGCTTGCCGCCGCCACGATGGCAGTGAGCGGCCGTCCCGTTCGGCCGAGGAACCGTCGTCGTTGCTGCACTATGGATTGCCCCCTGAGGGTTGTTACTGGAGAAACTTAAATTAATCCTTTTAAAGCCTAGTATAAAGCTGGGGAAATTGATACGAATGTGGCTAGCGTGCAGGATGAGGGGCTGATCTAAAAGCTGACATGTCCACATACGCTGGGTGTTGTGCTCTCTGGTTCTTCTCCCCGTCGCGGCCCCGCCATCACCCTTTGGTGGGGGCACTTGGTTAAGCTTCGGAGATATGACTGACTATGACCTCATCGTTGTGGGCTCAGGCCTCTTTGGGCTCACGGTTGCGGAGCGCGCTGCCTCGCAACTGGGTAAGCGGGTGCTGATCGTCGAAAAGCGTGGGCATCTCGGTGGCAACGCCTATTCCGAGAAGGAACCGGAGACGGGCATTGAGGTGCACCGCTATGGCGCGCACCTCTTCCATACCTCCAATAAGCGGGTCTGGGAGTACGTGAATCAGTTCACCTCCTTCACGGGCTACCAGCACCGTGTTTTTGCGATGCATGACGGCCAGGCCTATCAGTTCCCGATGGGACTGGGACTGATCGCGCAGTTCTTTGGCAAGTACTACAGCCCCGAGGAGGCCAAGGCTCTCATTGAGGAGCAGGCCGCCGAGGTGGACACCGATGATGCCCAGAATCTCGAGGAAAAGGCCATTTCGTTGGTCGGGCGACCCCTCTATGAGGCGTTTATTCGGGATTACACCGCCAAGCAATGGCAGACCGACCCGAAGGAGCTGCCGGCATCTAATATCACCCGCCTGCCGGTGCGCTACACCTTCGATAACCGCTACTTCAATGACACCTACGAGGGGCTGCCGGTGGATGGCTACGCCGCGTGGCTGGAGAAGATGGCCGAGCATGAGCTCATCGAGGTGCAGCTGAATACCGACTGGTTCGAGGTGCGCGAGCGCTATAGCGGTGTGCCCGTGGTCTACACCGGCCCCATGGATCGCTACTTCGACTACTCCGAGGGGCGTCTCGGCTGGCGCACCCTTGACTTCGAGCTCGAGGTGCTGCCAGTGGGTGACTTCCAGGGCACGTCGGTGATGAACTACAACGATGCGGACGTGCCCTATACCCGCATCCACGAGTTCCGCCACTTCCACCCAGAGCGCGATAGCTATCCGGGCGACAAGACCGTGATCATGAAAGAGTACTCCCGCTTCGCCGAAGGTGATGATGAGGTGTACTACCCGATCAACACCCCAGAGGATCGCGATATTCTCGGCCGCTACCGTGCCCTCGCTAAGGAAGAGGAGGAGCGCAATCAGGTGTTCTTCGGTGGCCGCCTTGGCACCTATCAGTACTTGGATATGCACATGGCTATCGCCTCTGCGCTGAGCATGTTCGATAACAAGCTGCGCGATATCCTCTAGTCTCCTTTCGGCTTATCGACGCCATCTCGCGCAGGCGTCACCCCCGTGTGCAGGGCTGAGTCCGGTTGAGCCGGCTCGGCCCTGTTTTCTTTATGCCTAAAGAAGTATTGCCGCTGCCCTAGTTGCCCCCACAAGGGTGGATTAATGTGGCTATGGCACAGATTTGAGCGGAGACAATCATCACAAGCCGAGGGGTTGTATGGGGGAAGGGGCGGGGTTGAGCTGGGATAATCCTGACGCTTAACTAACTCTTACGTAGGCGGAGCTAATGGTGGTCAGAGCGATCTTCTTAGGCAGCGTTAATCTAAGAAATGGTGTTACTTGCGCGCCGCGCCCTAAGGGGGAAGTGGAACCCGCAGAACACTGGCCCTATTCAGATTGTTAAGAGAAAAGGAGCTCGGAAGAGATCATGAGTATGTCATGGCTCGCTGCCCCGCCGGCGGCACCCCGCAAGAGTTCTGAAGAAATTCACCGCCTCTACCCGCGCCTGCGCCTCCAGGTGTTCATGGGTATCTTCATCGGCTACGCCGGTTTCTATTTGGTGCGCAACAATATCTCGGCGGTGGCGCCGCTGCTGGTGAAAGACAGTGAAATCGATGTGGTCGGCATCGGTGTAATCGCCAATGCTGTGCTGTTTGCCTATGGGCTGTCCAAGTTTTTCTCGGCCATGGTCTCTGACCGCTCCAATGCCCGCTACTTCATGCCGCTGGGCCTCGCGCTATCGGCGATCGTGAATCTCTTCATCGCCTTCGTGCCCTGGGTCTCCGCCTCGGTCACGGTGTTCGCCACCGTCATGTTCATCAACGGCTGGGTGCAGGGCATGGGCTGGCCACCCTGCGGTCGCGTCCTCGTGTACTGGTTCTCCACGAATGAGCGCGGCTTTAAAACCTCGCTGTGGAACACCGCCCACAATGTCGGCGGCGCGGCCCTGCCCGCCCTCATCGCCCTCGGCCTGTGGATGTTCCCCGATACCTGGGAGGTCGCTTTCTGGGTACCGGCCGTGGTCGCCCTCGTGGTGGCCGCCATCGGTTTCCTCTTGGTGCGCGACCGGCCCGAGGCTGAAGGCTTGCCGCCCATCGAGGAGTACCGCCACGACCCCGCCAAGGTGGATGCCGCCGAGGACGATGGCACCAGCACCTTGCAGCGAGTGTTGAAGCACGTACTCACCAACCGCACCATCGTGATGCTGGCCATCGCCAACGTCTTCGTTTACGCCCTGCGCTATGGCGTGCTCAACTGGATCACTGTGTTCTTGCACGATAAGCACCACGCAGAGATCGGCAGTGGCCTGGTGGGCTTCGCCACCTTCGAGCTCGCGGGCATTGTTGGCACTATCCTCTGCGGCGTGATCTCCGACAAGGTGTTCCGCGGCTATCGTTCTGGCGCCGGCATGCTCTTTAGTGCCGGTGTGGTGGTGTGCATTCTCTTCTACTGGCTGCTTCCAGTGGGCACCCCGATGTGGCTGCTCATTCTGCTCGTGGGCATGATCGGTGGCCTCATCTACGGCCCCGTAATGCTCATTGGGTTGCAGGCCATTGACCTCTCCCCGCACAATGTGGCCGGCACCGCTGCAGGCTTTACTGGCCTATTCGGCTACCTGTTGGGTGCGACGCTCGCCTCTACCGGCGTGGGCGTCGTGGTGAAGAACTACGGCTGGGATATGGCCTTCACTATCTTCATTGTCTTCGGCGTGATCACCGTGCTGCTGTTCGCACTGGTTGGTCGCGATGAGCGGAAACTCATGCAGGCCCACGCAGAAAAGGTGAAGAGCGCCTAGCTCTCGTCCATCTCCACCACGGTGGTTGGGCCAATCTTGACGCCCTGCGCTTCGAGGGCCTTGATCACTGCTACGATCGCCGCGTCCATGGATGTGACGGTCTCCATCTGCCGAGATCCGGACCAGAAGCGGATCTCCATGGTGGCCAAGCCTCCCACCACATCGCGGAGCACGGCCACCGGCTCTGGCTCATTGAGCACTGCGGGCTCAGCGTTGAGAGCCTCTATGGCGATCACTCGGGCCCGCTCATAGTCCTTGGGGTTGCGGATCTCCACGTTGAAGGAGGTCCGTACCCACTCGTTGTGCGTCTGCACCGTCATCATCGAGGTGTGCACCGTGCCATTGGGGATGAGCACTTGGCGGCCATTAAAGGTGCGCACCGTGGTGGTGGAGAGGTTAATGTCCGTCACGGTGCCTGAAATATCGTCGATGGCGATCTGATCGCCCACTACCGGCTTTTCCCGCATGAGAATCACCAGCCCAGCAAACATGTTGCCTAGTACGGTCTGGAAGGCAATACCGGCGGCGATGGACACCACGCCCAAGCCGCCAATAATATTGACCGGCTTAATCGAGGGGAAAGTGTAGGTAATGGCCACGCCAAAGGCGACAATGATGACCGCCCACGCTGCGATCTGTGCGAAGGCCCGCGCCGAGACTGGGGCGCGCCCTACGGTGACGAGCAGTGGCTTCGTCAGCTTGAGCACCACCCAGGCGAGCATGCAGCCAACGAGGAAAATCAGGGTGCCAATGCCCACCTTTTCCCACGTGAGCATGCGCACCGCTTCTTGAACTTGATCGGCGGTGACTCCGCTCTCCTCGGCGCTGGACTGCTGCGCCAGGATAATCGCCAGCATGTCTGTTTATATCTTTCTCTCGTTGGAAGAGGACTCTGGGCGTTGCGCTGCGCTCGCAGGGCATGTGTCGATGTCCATTCCGGCAGCCCGCAGGCGACGGAGCGCGGCCGCACCGCCGCCGGTGGCGGGAGTGAGTACGCCCGCGGTGGCAGGGGAGTCCTCGTCGAGTAGCGAGAGGGCAATCTCACTGATCATCAGCGCGGTGCTGTCATATCCAGGGTCGCGGTCGTGGTGGATCCGCACACTGTGGCCGCTGGCCAGCTCGGTGGTGGTCACCGTGAAGCGCCCTCTGGCGCGCTGCTGCTCGCTGGGGCCTTCACCCGGGGCGGGGAATAGGCGCTGTAGCACCCTCTGCCCCCATTCCCGTTGCGCGAGATAGCTGATCCCGCCCAGCGCCGCGGTGAAGGCGAGCGCTCGCGGTCGTGAGCCGAGATCGTGCACCTCGCTATATCGGAAAGACTCGCCATAGTCGAGGAGCCAAGCCGAACGCCGCACCAGGCGCACGTTATAGCCGGCCATAAAGAACGGCGCGAGGCTTTCCCCGCGTCCCAAACGGGGGCGTGACGACGCTTCCTCGCTGGGTGCCGGTCCGTAGAGCTCATTATTTAACGCATAGGGGTGGCGGGCCGCAGGGCGCCCAGTGCGCAGCGAGTTGAGCATGGAGGCGATGGTGCCGCCAGAGACCCCGCCGACGAGATCGGAGACCACCATCTGCACCGTTCCAAGCTGCCCGCCACAGTGCTCAGCGAGCAGCCAGCAGGCCAGATCGGAGGGCACAGAGTCAAAACCACAGGAGTGGATGATTTTCGCCCCGCGTGCTGCGGCTAAGCCGTCGAGCTCGCGGACACTATCTTGGACAAACTCGGCCTCACCGGATAAATCCACATAGTGTGTGCCGGCTTCGGCGCAGGCGCGCACCAGCGTCCGGCCATAGCGCGCATAGGGGCCGACGGTGGTGATTATCACCCGCGTGCTGCGGGCGAGTTCGGCCATAGCCGCTGTATCGCTGGCATCGGCAATGCGCACGGGCACCTGCGTGTCGCCATAGAGCTCAGTGAGTGTGTGCTCGGAGCGGCCGGCGAAGCACAGCCGGCGGTCACCGCCATGGTCCTGCAGATAGCGGGCTATTATTCGGCCCACAAAACTCGTGGCGCCGAAAAGCACAATGTCGTAGTCGCGGGAGGGGTTAGCGCTGCTCATAGTGTCCATAGACTAACAGCCTCCACCTCCTCTAAGGCGCTGGAGCATCTGGGCGCTGCTAAACTGTGCTGTCATGAGCCGACACCGGCGCCGCCATACCCGCCGCACCCCGCTGGCGCTGTCTACTGCAGCGTCCGCCCTGCTCGTTGCCGTCTTCGCCGTCGTGGGCGGCTGGATGCGCCGCTGGATGAGTGACGATGGCCTCATCGTCTTGCGCACGGTGCGTAATCTTCAGGCGGGCCACGGCCCAGTGTTCAACATTGGCGAGCGTGTGGAGGCCAATACCTCCACACTGTGGCAATACCTTATTTATGTGGGCGGAGTGCTCACCGATGCTCGCCTCGAGATGGTGGCCTTGGCGCTGGCGTTGCTGTTCACCACTGGTGCTGGAGTAATCGGAGTGCTGGCCTCGGCGCGCTACTATCGCGGGGCCACAGTGATCCTGCTGCCCGTGGGCATGCTGGTGTATTTCGCCCTGCCTCCTGCACGCGATTTCGCCACCTCTGGGCTGGAGTGGGGGCTATCTATTTTTTATCTCGCCGTGCTGTGGTGGGTGCTCCTGCGCTGGAGCTTCGATGATATCGCCGCCCCACTCGTCGGTTTTGTCGCCGGAATGAGCTGGCTGGTGCGCCCCGAACTGGCGCTCTACGGCGGGGTCGTGATCATCGTGCTGTTGGTGGGAGCGAAGAGTTGGCGCTCGCGCGGCTTCGTGCTCGCGGCGGCGCTGCCGGTGCCCTTGGCCTATGAGATCTTCCGCATGGGCTACTACGGGGTGCTGGTGCCGCAGACTGCGGTGGCGAAATCCGCCAGTGGGGCGGAATGGGCCTCGGGCCTGAACTATCTCCGCGACTTCAGCCACCCCTATGTGCTGCCGGTGGCCCTAGCGGTTATCTCGCTCATGGCCGGCACGGCTGCCTTGGGCAGTTCCGCCCAGCGCCGGCCGGTGCTCGTCACTGGGGTGTTCGTGGCCTGCGCCTTATTACATGTGCTTTATGTACTGCGGGTCGGCGGTGACTTCATGCATGGCCGCATGCTGCTGCTGCCGCTATTCGCCCTCCTGCTGCCCGCAGCAGTGCTGCCGTTGCGGCTGGAACGCAGCCCCATCGCCCTGGCGCTGGCCGTACAGGCGGTGTTGATCGCCGGCTGGTCTGGCACGGTCGCCTATCGCGGCCATCCATGGGAGATCCCAGAGACGGACTCGGATCTGAACATCGTGGATGAGCGCGGCTTCTACTATGAAACCACTGGCCGCGATCCAAAGACCCAACCGCTGCTTGTGGCCGAGAACTTCCTCACCTTCCCCAATATGCAGGGCTTCCCCGAGGCATTGCAGTTGGCTGAGAACGGGGAAGCGGCCGTCCTCGGTTTGGCCATTAACCCCGAGACCGATGAGCGGCACTGGGTGGCGTATCCCCGGACCATGGGGCAGGGGGATTTTGATCGTTTCCCGCCCACGATTAACTACATCAATCTCGGCATGACCAGCATGAATTCCCCGCTGTCCGTGCGCGTATTGGAGCCGGTGGGCCTAGCTACCCCCTTGGCGGCCCGATCCCCCCGCTTGGAGAGCGAGCGTATCGGCCACGACAAGTTACTCTCCCTGCCTTGGGTGCTGGCCGAGTCCTCCACAGATATCAACCGTCTGCCACCAGGAGTGGATCGCGAGGCCGTCGAGGCCGCTCGCCACGCCCTGTCCACCCCCGAATTTCAGGAGCTGGCCGCCAGTTACCGTGAGCCGATGAGCATGCACCGTTTCTTGGCCAATATCCGTTATGCGTTGAGCGGCAAGAGCATCTTCACGGTGGAGTTCGACCCCTATACCTATAGCGATGTGGCGTCGAGCGGGAAGCCTATCACCTGGAATTAGGATGGCTTGGGGCGTCGCTGTGGCGGCGAGATGGCGTCGATAAGCGCAGGAGAGGGGGTTGATGCCCCTCACATTTTTTCCCGCCACGAGTGTGTGGCGGCGTATAGGCGGGGCGACGACTATCGTTGATGCAGATAAAACGTGCCCGAAGAATCGGAAGGCCTAAGAACTTTTTATGAGTGCTGAAACTAAGTTTCTCGCAGTGGAACAGCTGCAGCGTGTGCTGCTGCCGAAGCGCGGCGAACCCCGTGATGTGCGGATGCTCTATCTGATCGAATCGGAGCAAAACCCTGCACGCGCTCGGTGGGATAGCCGCACCGCAGTGACGATTCCCGAGGGCTGTGAGGTCTCCTTCCAGACCTATTTCAATGCCTTCCCCGCCAGCTACTGGCGTCGCTGGTCCCAGCTGGACTCCGTGGTGCTGCGCCTCGAGATGGACGGCGACGCACGTATCGACGTCTACCGATCCAAGATTGATGGCGCCCGGATCGCCGTCGATGGCGGTCTCAGCGAGGGTGGCGTGATCGAGTTCGAATGCTCCCTCGCCCCCTTTGAGGACGGCGGCTGGCTATGGTTCGACGTCACCAGTGATAGCGAGGTGACCATCACCAAGGCCGGCTGGTACGCCCCCTGTGCCCCGCAACCGCAGGTGATGCCCGATGGCAGCACCGTTGGTCCCTTCGAGCCGCGCGTTACCGTGGGTATTCCCACCTTCAACCGCCCCGCCGATGCCGTGGCCGCCCTCGAGGCCTTGGCCTCTGATCCAGATGTGGATGCGGTGATTGATACCGTCATTATGCCCGATCAGGGTAATAAGCATCCCGCCGATGAGCCCGGTTATGCCGATGCCGTGGCCGCCTTTGGCGATCGTTTCTTCGAGTTCCGCCAAGGCAATCTCGGCGGCTCCGGCGGCTATTCCCGCATCATGTACGAGGCCCTCGGTGGGGCCGACGGCACGGGCGCGGCCGGCGAGAAGAAGTCGCCCTACATCCTCTACATGGATGATGACATCGCCATCGAACCCGACTCGGTGCTGCGCGCCCTGCAGGTGGCCCGCTACGCCACCTCCCCGATCCTCGTGGGCGGGCAGATGCTCAACCTCCAAGAACGCTCCCACCTGCACTCGATGGGCGAGGTGATTGACCGCTCCATCTTCATGTGGACCTCCGCTCCCTTTGTGCACTATGACCACGATTTCGCCAAGAACCCGCTGAGCGATCGCGGCGACTTCGGCGATAAGCCCGGCACACCCCACTCCCGCGACCTGCATCGCCGCATCGATGTGGATTACAACGGCTGGTGGATGTGCATGATTCCGCGCGTGGTGGCCGAGGATATTGGCCAGCCACTGCCGCTGTTTATTAAGTGGGACGACGCCGAGTTCGGCCTGCGCGCCGGAGCCCATGGCTATCCCACCGCCACCTGGCCGGGCGTGGCCATCTGGCATATGGCCTGGTCCGATAAGGACGATGCCATCGACTGGCAGGCCTATTTCCACCTGCGCAATCGCCTGATCGTGGCCGCTTTGAATCATGAGGGGGCGGTGGACGGCATCATCAAGTCCATGCGCAAGGCCACCCTCAAGCACCTCATGTGCTTGGAGTATTCCACCGTGGCGATCCAGAACGAGGCCATGAAGGACTTCTTGGCAGGCCCCGAGCGGCTCTTCGATATCCTCGAGTCCTCACTCCCGCGCATCCAGCAGATCCGCAAGGACTATCCCGATGCCGTGGTGCTACCCACCGCCGCAGAGCTGCCCAAGGCCACCGGCATTCCGGGCGTACCCACCCATGACATCGGCGGTCGTCTCGCACCGTTGAAGAAGGCCGTGTGGCTCGCCAAGGGCATTAAGCACTTACTGTCCAAGGAAAACGACACCCACCACGAGGTGCCGCAGGCCAATCTCTCGCCCCTTGAGGCCCGCTGGTTCTCGCTGTCCCGCGTGGATGGCGCCACCGTGACCACAGCCGATGGCAGGGGAGTGGTGTATCGCAAGCGCGATCGCGCCAAGGCGAAGGCGCTATGGGAGGAATCGCGCAGCCTGCAGAAGGAAGTGGCCGAGCGCTTCGAGGAGCTGCGTACTCTCTACCGGGCGCATCACGAGGTCCTGACCTCGCGCGAGGCCTGGGGGAAGATTTTTGATGAGTAAGGCTGAAGCCGACATCTTGGTGGCCATTCAACGGCGGCTTTTCGATGCCCCTTTGGTGCTTCCTTTCGCCCGCGGCATGTCTTTCTTCGGCGAGCATGCCGCCGGCTGGATGGGCTCTGGGCTGCTGCTTGCTGCCGTTGATCGGCCCCGCCGCGGCCAATGGCTCGGGCTGAGCGCCGCCGCGTTCGGTTCCCATGCCGCGAGCGTCATTATTAAGCGCATCGTCCGGCGGCGACGGCCGCATGATGAGCGAATCCTAATTGGCGTGGGTACTCCCTCGCGCTTAAGCTTCCCTTCGTCGCATTCGACCTCCACCACCGCCGCGCTGGCCTATGCTGCTCATGTCACGGGCTCGCCCGCGCCGCTGGTCGGGGTGCCGCTCATGATGGCCTCGCGACTCGTTCTGGGGGTGCATTATCCCACGGATGTGGCCGCTGGTGCCGCCCTGGGCTGGCTCAGTGCAGAGCTGGTGGACACGCTGCTAGAGGACAAGCTGAAGGAGATAGTATGACGAGCACTGAGGCCCACGATGCTGGTCCCGCGGACCAGGACACCGGCCTGATTGGCTCAGAACCGCACACCCGCGGCTTGGACGTGGGCTCCCAGCATCAGCCGCCCCGCAACCTGCTGGATGGCATGTTCAAGGCCTTGCGCCCGAAGCAGTGGGTGAAAAACGTGCTCGTGGTGGCCGCCCCCTTGGCTGCCGGTGTGGAGGCGTTCACCGTCACCACCTTCCGCGATATCGTGATCGCCTTCGCCGTGTTCTGCATGGCGGCCTCGTCGATCTATCTGGTCAATGACGCCCGCGATGTGGAAGCCGATCGCGAGCACCCCATTAAGCGTTTCCGGCCCATCGCCGCTGGAGTGCTGCCCGTGGGTGTCGCCTATGGCATGGCGCTCGTCCTCATTGGGGGCGCTGTGGGCGTATCGCTGCTGGCGACCTCGGGGACGAACCTCGCCGTGGTGGTGTCTGTGTACATCGTGCTGCAGCTTGGCTACTGCTTTGGGTGGAAGCACCAGCCGGTGATCGATATTGCCTTGGTGTCCTCCGGGTTCATGCTGCGCGCCATGGCGGGCGGTGTGGCCGCAAGCATCGCACTGTCCCAGTGGTTTCTGCTGGTGGCTGCCTTCGGTTCGCTTTTCATGGCCGGTGGCAAGCGTTATGCCGAGTATCTGCTGGCGCAGGAGACTGGAGCAAAGATCCGCAAGTCTCTGCAAGGCTATACCCCCACCTACCTGCGTTTCGTCTGGCAGATGGCGGCTACCGCCGTGATCATCTTCTACGCCCTCTGGGGCTTCCAGATGGCGCAAGCCGCCGATGGCGATGGGGCGGTGTGGTACCAGATCTCTATGGTGCCTTTCACCGTCGCGATCATGCGCTATGCCTCGGATATCGACCGCGGCGAGGGCGGCGCCCCCGATGAGGTGGCCTTGCGGGATCGGCCGCTGCAAACCCTGGCCGTGCTGTGGATACTGTGCATTGTTTTGGCTGTCTACTTAGCACCAGGAACCCTCTAATAGGTGGGGCACGAGACGAGCTCCTACACTTAGCATGAGCTAGGGAAATTATCAGGTAGACGCAGTATACTCCCGATAGCTGCGCCCTTGTGCTCGAGTGTCGCCGGACTAAGGCGGCACTTTTTTCTTGGGTGTTCCCCTTTTTCATGGTGTAGCGTTTAGCTGTGTAACAAATGAGTCACGGTGATCGATTCACACTGTGGACGCGCTACGCCTAGGCCCTGAGCAGGGGCAGGGACGTAGAGCGCCTGGCCGTCACGGGATGTGCTGGGTGTACGAATGACAGAGAGTTAAGAATTTTCTAGGAGAACCATGAATTATGCAGCCTCGCTGCGACGCAGTGGACGCACCATCGCCGCTGTGTTGTTGGCCCTCTGCACAGCGCTCGGCGTCATGGTGGCGACCAGCTCGAATGCCCAGGCCGGTAACCGCGACTGGCTGCGGCCGGACAGCACGGGACATTGCGTGTGGGATGGGAGTAAACACTGGATTCAACGGTGTGATGTCTACTCCGCCGCTATGGGCCGCAACGTTACGGTCCAGATTCAGCCTGCTGGCCGCGGCGGCAATGCGGGCCTGTACATGCTTGATGGCATGCGCGCTCAAGACTCCGCCAATGCGTGGACCTTTGAGACTGCCGCGCCGAGCTTGTTCCTCAATGACAACATCACCCTCGTGATGCCGGTGGGCGGCGCTGGTTCTTTCTACACCGACTGGCATGGCGATGCGACCGTTGATCCCACCAAATACGTGAACTACAAGTGGGACACTTTCCTTTCGAAGGAGCTGCCGGACTACTTGGCTGCTCATTTCGGTGTGGCGCACAACAACAACGCCGTGATCGGCCTGTCCATGGGCGGCACCGCTGCCATGAACTTGGCCGCCAATCACCCGAATCGTTTCCGTCAGGTCGCGTCCTTCTCTGGCTACCTCACCCAGACCCTGCCGGGCATGGAGATTCTCCTTGGCCTCGCCCTGCTTGATGTGGGCGGCTACAACATCATGAACATGTATTCCTCCATGGCGGATCCTCGCCGCGTGGCGGAAGACCCCTTCATGAATATGGATAGGCTGCGGGCCAATGGCACGAATGTCTATATCTCTGCTGCCTCCGGCATCCCGGATATCACCCGCAACTTGCCGCCGAACGTGATCGCTGCTGGCGGCCTGCTGGAGGCCAGCGCCCTTGTATCCACTCGCATGTGGGAAGCCAAGGCCCGCACTGCCGGCCTGAACTTCACCACGAACTTCCCGCTCATCGGTATCCACGATTGGGCACAGTGGAACTTCCAGTTGCACCAGTCCGAGGGCTGGATCTTGGATGGCATGCGCGCCCGCTAAGCCCGCATAGCCACTGCGACATCATCCGCCTCCCTGCACGAGTCACGCTCGGTAGGGAGGCGGTTTTTATATTCCCAGCGTGCGGTTTTACGCTGCTGGTGGCGTGTCGCTGAGCCTAAAGTCTAAAGTTATACTTAAACTTACATTCCAATGCGCACTCCGCGCGCGCCGGAGGAGGGGAACTTCCGGCTCCGCAGTGTGATGAATCCGAGCAGTTCGGCTATCCGTTGGCTCCTCGCAGTCACGTGTGTCGCATTGCATGCTCGCGCTTCCGCTCGCGGGCTATCCACTACTAGCACTAGGTTCCACCACGCCGCTTAAAGGAAAGCACATGTTCAACTCGACTTCTGCTCCTCGCACAGGTTCGTCGCGACGTTCCCTCAAGATTGCGCTCGCAGCTATCCCGACGTCGATCGCTCTTGCCGTCACCGTGCTGCCTCTGCCGCAAGCCCAGGCGCAGACGCCTGGCTCGAGCCTGAGCTCCTCTGGCTTCACCGACTCGCTGCGCCCAGAGGGCACCCCGTCGCGCACTCCGATGCGTACCGAATTTCCCGAGATCAACGGGCTGCCCGAGGGCGTGAGCGTAGCGAAGGTGGAATACCTCAGCGATCGCCACATTAAGATCTATATCAACTCCGCGGCAATGCCGGGCGAGCCGATTCCGGTGCAGGTGCTGTTGGCCCGCGACTGGTACGCCAATCCCGACGCCACCTTCCCCTCGCTCTGGGCGCTCGATGGCATGCGCGCCCGCGATGACGAGTCCGGCTGGACGATCGAAACCGATATCGAGCAGTTCTATGCCGACAAGAACATCAACGTAGTGATGCCGGTAGGTGGCGAGTCCTCCTTCTACTCCGATTGGCTCGAGCCGGACAAGGGCAAGCACTACATGTGGGAGACCTTCCTCACCCAGGAGATGGCTGCGGTGCTCAAGGAGGGCTTCCGCACCAATGATCAGCGTGCCGTTGTGGGCCTGTCGATGGGCGGCACCGGTGCCTTCAACCTGGCACAGCACCGCCCGGATCTCTTCCGCTTCGCCGGATCCTTCTCTGGCTACCTCGACACCACCACGACCGGCATGCCGGAGGCTATTACCGCCGCGATGACGGATGCCGGTGGCTATAACGCCGCCAAGATGTGGGGCCCCTTCTATAGCCAGGCGTGGATTGACCACGATCCCAAGCTGGGTATCGAGGCCATGAAGGACATGAAGGTCTACGTCTCCGCTGGGTCGGGGCGTGCCAGCAACCCCGCCGACCAGCAAAACTACGCCGGTCAGGGGCTTGAGGTGCTCTCGCGCTTGAGCTCCCAGACCTTCGTGAACAAGGCCAAGCAGGCCGATGTGGGCGTGATCGTCCGCTTCCGTGACTCTGGGGTGCACGCATGGCCCTACTGGCAGTTCGAGATGAAAAACGCCTGGCCGCACATCGCCGAGGCACTCGGCATGTCCGAGGAGGATCTCGGCATCGAGTGCATCACCCAGGGCGCCATTGGTGAGGTGACCAAGTCCGGCCGCTGGGGCGACTGCGTCACTAACGAATACCCGGTGGCCGGCGGCGTGGCCCAGGACTTCCGTGATGGCCGCGCCTACTGGTCCGAAAAGACCGGTGCTTGGGTGCTCAACGGCCGCATTAGCGCGCGCTATTCCGAGATCGGTGGCCCCAGCTCCTGGCTGGGCTTCCCGAAGACTCACGAGCGCGCCACCCCGGACAAGGTGGGCCGCTATAACCACTTCGAGAATGGCTCGATCTACTGGACCCCAGATACCGGGGCGGTGGCCGTGCCCGCCGATATTATGCGCGAGTGGGGCGAGGGCGGCTACGAGAGGGGGCGCCTCGGCTACCCGACCGCAGCGCCGGTGCCTGTGGGCGAGGGCCTGATGCAGCAATTCCAGGGCGGCGTTATTGCTCGCACCCCGGATAACCGCACCGTCACCGTGATCGGCGCGATCGCGCAGAAGCTCAAGGATTCCGGACTGGGCGATGCCGGAATCGGCACCCCGATCGCGGCCGAGCGCCTCATCCCCGGCGGCGCCCTGCAGGAGTTCGAGGGCGGCGTGATCTACTGGAGCCCCAAGACCGGTGCCAAGATCATCAAGAATGGCCCGATCCGCGACCACTGGAGCCAGCAGAAGTGGGAGACTGGCCCGCTCGGCTGGCCCACCAGCGATACCGAGGACATCCCGGCTGGTGGGCAGCGCCAGCAATTCGAGGGTGGCACCCTTGAGGCTGTCAACGGCACCATTGTGAAGAAATAAGCGATGAAGGAAGGGCGGACCCCCATGCTGAAGCGTGCGGTTCTATGCGTGGCGGCTCTCTGTGTGCTCTCCGGCTGTGGCTCCTCTACCTCGGAGGCACCCGAGGAGCCCAAGGTAGAGTCTCTGCACCGAGAGCAGTCCACACAGGACAAGGACAAGAAGTCGAGTGAGCCGAGCTCGCCCACCGAGGAGGCCCCGGCGGATCAGAGTGCTCGGGAGATCGAGTCGATCCCAGGCGCCGAGCCGGGAGACCCCAAGGAAGCCGAGTTCTTCGAGGAACTCAAGGGCGTCGATGTCAACGGGGTGGAGGACCAACTGGTGGCCACTGCCCAAGAGGTGTGCGAAGAGGGGCGCGATTCCGTGCTGCTCAATGCCGTCGCGGGACAGCTGGATCAGCAGGGTCGCAGCGAGCTCAACGTCGAGCAGCTGGCGGACCGCATTGCGGATGCCGCCGAGAAGGCGTACTGCTAGAGCTCATGAAGAAGCTCCTCACAATCCTTGCCGTCGTGGTCATGCTCGGCGTCATTCTGGTGGGCGTGGGCGATTGGCTCACGAGTAATCCACACAACTCCGGGCAGCAGGCATCGTCTGATGATGAGGCCGTGGATCCTGACGGTTGCCCCCGTGTGGAGTTCATCTCTGCCCCGGGCACATGGGAGTCGAGCGCGGATGATGACCCCGCGAATCCCACCGCCAATGACCGGTCCTTCATGCTTAGCATCTCGCGGCCTCTCTCCGAGGCCTATAGCGAGCAGGATGTGAAGGTCTGGACGCTGCCTTATACGGCCCAGTTCCGCAATATCAATGCGCTCACTGAGATGAGCTATGACGATTCCCGTACCGAGGGCATTGACCGGCTCAACGCCGAACTAGTGGCCACTCATCAGCAGTGCCCAAACACCGAGTTCATTCTCGCCGGATTTTCCCAGGGTGCCGTGATCGTGGGCGATATCGTCTCCGATATCGGCAATGGCCGCGGCGTGATCCCTGCCGACCGTATCAA
This sequence comes from Corynebacterium sp. 11A, assembly GCF_008930935.1. Lineage (NCBI taxonomy): Bacteria > Bacillati > Actinomycetota > Actinomycetes > Mycobacteriales > Corynebacteriaceae > Corynebacterium > Corynebacterium sp. 11A. The sequence continues at coordinate 194,208 of NZ_PQMR01000002.1, read as the reverse complement.
GGGCGCGGCGCTCATCGCCGATGGTCGTCGCGAGCCGGGTGTGGGTGTGGTGCCCGGTACTCAGGTCGGCGGAGTGGGCGCGGAGATCGCCCTGCATCCGCTCAACGCTGTGGTGCAGCCTATTGTGCCGGGGGCTACCATGCGGGGCAGCCGCGCTGGGGGCTTCGGCGAGCTCAACGATCGAGTCATGGATGTCTGTGCCCCCGATGATCCGGTCTGCGACGCGCCACGCGATGTGCGGAATGCTCTCGAGCGGGCACGCGCCATGCTGGAGGTCAATGGGGTGCACGCATGGTATGCCCAGAACGAATATGTGGTGCCCGGAACCACCGCTGATAAGTGGACGGTGCAGTGGGCCAAGGATCTTATCGGCTAGTACAAGCGCGGTGGCTCGCGCAGCGGCGATAGGGACGGTACGACCGCCCCTGTGGCCGCTTTTTGAATTTTTGCGCCACAAAGTAATAGTCTGGTAGCCGTACTTGACAATAGTCACATAAGCACCACGCGGACACAGCGCGTGCATCATCGACAGGGGTAATGCCAATGGATCTCAACGCAGTGTTGGGCAAGTTTTTTGATAGTGAAGGCAATATCGTTCTGCCTCCCATGCTGAGCTTGGCGGGGTTGGCCGAGATGTCCTATCAAGCTGGGGCTGCCCAGGGTGATGGCGACCGCGTGTGCCTGAGCTATTGGGACTATAGCGCCAGCCGTGAAGGCGAGCTGGTCACCTACACGCGTTCCCAGATCAACACCCGCATCAAGGCCGTGGCCGCTCGTCTGCAGCAGGTGAGCAAGCGGGGCGATCGGGTGGCCATCATGGCCAATAACAGCCCTGAGTACATCTTTGGTTTCCTTGGGGCGCTCTACGCGGGCACCGTCCCTGTGCCGCTCTATGATCCCAATGAGCCGGGCCACTCCGAGCACCTTCAGGCTGTCTTCGCTGATTGCGAGCCGCGCATTGTGCTCACCAATAAGCGCACTGCAGCAGCCGTGCGTGGCTTCTTTGCCGAGCTGCCCGGCAGTGAGCGCCCGCGCGTGCTCACTGTGGACGCGCTGCCAGATTCCACGGCCGCGAAATACGTCAACCCCATGTCCGATCCGCAGGCCATGGCCGCCCGCGCGATGCTGCCGCTGGATATGCCGGCTTTTCTGCAGTACACCTCCGGCTCCACCCGCACTCCGGCGGGTGTGGTGCTGAGCAACCGCTCCATCATCACGAATGTGCTGCAAATCTTCCGCGCCGTGGACATTAAGTTCCCGCTGCGCCTGTCCACCTGGCTGCCTCTGCACCACGACATGGGCATCATTTTGGCTATCTTCGTGACCATTCTGGGCCTGCCCCAGGAGCTGATGTCTCCCCGCGATTTCGTGCAGCGCCCCTCCCGCTGGCTCAACCAGCTCAACCGCCGCGAGGGCGATCAGCACGTCTACACGGTAGCCCCCAACTTCGCCTTGGAGCTGGCTGCCCGCTACCCCGAAGGGGCAGAGGATCTGGACCTCTCCGCTGTTGAGGGCCTGATCTGTGGCTCCGAGCCGGTCACTGAGGCCGCCGTGGAGGCCTTCCTTGGCACCTTCGAGGCGCAGGGCTTCCGCCGTTCGGCGCTGCGCCCCTCCTATGGTTTGGCCGAGGCATCACTCATGGTCACCACACCGCAGAGCGGGAATCGCCCAGTGATCAGCCACTTCGATCGTCAAGCCCTGTCTGAGGGGCGCGCAGAGATCCGCGAGAAGTCGGAGACCACCGTGGCATTTGCCTCCAATGGCGAGGCCGTGCCCACTCAGCTCTGCACCATCGTGGACCCCGAGACCCGCACCGAGCTGCCTGATGGTCAGATCGGCGAGATCTGGGCGCACGGTGACAACATGGCCCAAGGCTATTTGGATCGCCCCGATGAGACTGTTGCCACCTTCCGCAATAAGCTGGCCGCGAAACTCGACGATTCCCGCGTGCCCACCGCTCCAGAGGACGGCTACTGGATGGCCACCGGCGACTTGGGCGTGATGTTCGAGGGCGAGCTTTATATCACCGGCCGACTCAAGGACCTCATCGTGATTGCGGGCCGTAACCACTACCCGCAGGACATTGAATACACGGTGGCGTCGGCAAGCGAGCATGTGCGACCCAACTGCGTGGCTGCCTTCGCCATCGAGGGAGATGACGTGGAGAAGCTCGTGATTCTCGCGGAGCGCGATCTCTCGGCCGGGGAAGAAGGCGATGAGCAGGCTATCCAGGATATCCGCGCTGCCGTGGTGCAGGGCCATGGCGTGCAGCCGCACGAGGTACGCATCCTGCCGCCGGAGGGCATCGCCCGTTCTTCGAGCGGAAAGATTGCGCGCAAGGTGAGCCAGCGCCAGTATCTAGCAACTATTTAGTAACATAACGGTAACGGCCGCATTCTGGCGGCTTCTCTCCGCGGGTATCGCGGCGAACGCTGTTACTGTGGCCCTCCACCGGGATTCAGTGTGTTCCACCGGATCATGGGTGTGAGGGCCGTTTTCTGTCGTAGTTAGGTGAGTTGTGAACGAGAACCAGGGTCAAGGTCCTACCTCCGTGAACGAGCTGTCGGCGTGGCTGACACGCTGGGTAGCCGAGAACACTGAGCTATCCGTGGACGACGTGGACGTGGATACGCCCATGCAATCGTTCGGGCTCTCCTCCCGCGATGTGGTGATTCTTTCCGGCGAGCTGGAGAATCTCACTGGGGTGCAGCTCGACGCCACGGTCGCGTATCAGCACCCCACCATTCGGGCGCTGGCGGAGTTCGTCTACGGCGGTGGGGCACACGCCCCGGCCCCAGGCTCCGCCCAGACCGCGTCGCACCCGCAGGGCGGCATGCTCACCCGCGGCATGCACGATATCGCCATTGTCGGTGTGGCTGCTCGTATGCCGGGCGCGCCCTCTGCGGCGGAGATGTGGGAGCGGGTAGTCGACGGCGAGGTAATGACCGGCGAACTGCCGCTGGGCCGCTGGTCCGAGTACGCCGCCGATGAGGTCACCCAGGCTCGCTTGAGCAAGGTGCCCACCACGGGCGGCTACCTCGATGACATTCAGAGCTTCGACGCCGAGTTTTTTGGCTTGTCTCCCGTGGAGGCCGCCAACATGGACCCTCAGCAGCGCCTCACCCTCGAACTCACGTGGGAGGCGCTGGAGCATGCCGGTATTCCCGCGAACACGCTGCGCGGCACCCGAACCGGCGTGTACATGGGTTCCTCCAATAATGACTACGGAATGCTGGTTTCCGCCGACCCCAATGAGATGCACCCCTATGCGCTCACCGGCACGGCCAGCTCCATCGTCCCGAACCGCGTCTCTTATGCCTTCGATTTTCACGGCCCCTCGGTGAGCGTGGACACTGCATGTTCCTCCTCGCTGGTCGCTGTGCACCAAGCGGTGCGCGATTTGCGCGCCGGGGAAGCCGATACTGCCATCGCTGGCGGTGTGAACGTGTTGGCTGCGCCCTTTGTCTCTATCGCCTTCGGCGAGCTGGGCGTGATCTCGGAAGAAGGGATCAAAGCCTTCTCCGATGACGCCAAGGGCATCGTTCGCTCCGATGGGGCGGGGGTGCTGGTGCTCAAGCGTGTCGACGACGCGCTCGCAGCAGGTGATTCCATTCTGGCCGTGATCAAGGGGTCGGCGGTGAACTCTGATGGCCGCTCGAATGGGCTGACCGCCCCGAACCCCGAGGCCCAGGTGGATGTGCTGCGTCGCGCCTATGCCGATGCCCAGGTGGATCCGGCCGCAGTGGATTATGTGGAGGCCCACGGCACCGGCACCATCCTCGGTGATCCCATCGAGGCTCAGGCCCTCGGCGCGGTATTAGGCGCGCAGCGCGGCAGCGCCGAACCGCTGCTGCTGGGCTCCGCCAAGACCAACTTTGGTCATACCGAGTCCGCGGCGGGTGCTGCGGGCATGATCAAAGTGGTGCTGAGCATGATGCACGATACGGTGCCACCACTGGCAGGCTTTAGCTCGCCGAACCGCTATATCAACTTTGAGGCCGATCATCTCGAAGCCGTAGAGGATCCGAGGGAATGGCCCGAGTACTCCGGCCGCAAACTGGCCGGCGTGTCTGGTTTTGGTTTCGGCGGCACCAACGCTCATGTGGTGGTCTCTGAGTTCCTCGCCTCGGATTATGAGCAGCCGCGCCCCGTCCAGGAGCCGCAGCTCGGCGGCGAGGGCGCTCTGGTGACCGTTTCCGGGCTGGTGCCCTCTCGCCGCAAGGCGGCCGCCGCGGCCTTGGTGGAGTGGATGGAGGACCATCCGGAAGCCACACCGGTGGAGATTTCTCGCGCCACCGCCAAGCGCAATCACGGCCGCTCCCGTGCCGCTGTGGTGGCTCAGGATCGCGAGGAATTGCAGAAGCGACTGAGCCTGGTCGCTGAAGGCAAGAAGTCGCACGGTATCGCCGTGGCGGACGCCCCCGCTCAGAACGGTCCGGTCTTCGTCTACTCCGGTTTTGGTTCGCAGCATCGTAAGATGGCCAAGGATCTTTTTACCTCCTCTTCGGTGTTTGCTGCGCGTATCCGCGAGCTGGATCAGATCATTCGTTTCGAATCCGGGTGGTCGCTCGAGGAGCACATCCTCAACGACGAGCTCACCTATGACACCGAGACCGCGCAGGTGGGCATCACCGCCATCCAGATCGCGCTCACCGACTACATGGCTGAGCTGGGGGTTAGCCCAGCGGCCGTGATGGGTATGTCCATGGGCGAGATCGCCGCAGCCTATGCTGCCGGTGGCCTCAGCGCCGCCGATGCCATGCTGATCGCCTGCCACCGCTCCCGTCTCATGGGCGAGGGCGAGCGTTCCCTGCCCGAGGACGAGCTCGGCGCCATGGCCTTGGTGGAGACCGCCTCCGATGATCTCCCCGAAGGGATCGAGCCGGCCGTCTATGCCGGCCCCGGCATGACCACCGTGGGTGGGCCGCGTGCGGCAGTGACCGCCTTCGTGGAGCAGCTGGAGTCCGAGGGTAAATTCGCCCGCCTGCTCAACGTCAAGGGCGCCGGACACACCAGTGCGCTGGACCCGATCTTGGGCGAGCTCTATGCAGAGATCGCCCCCATCGAGCCGCAGCCGATATCCATCCCGCTGTTCAGCTCGGTGGAGCGCGGCCGCGTCTACACCCCGGGCGAGGTAGTGCACGGTGCCGACTACTGGGTCACCTGCACCCGCCACTCGGTGTGGTTCCAGGACGCCACCGAGCAGGCTTTTGCGCATGGCTACGAGACCCTCGTGGAGATCTCTCCGAACCCAGTCGCGCTCATGCCGATGATGAATACTGCCTTCTCGGTCGCGAAACCGGACGCGCAGCTATTGTTCCTGCTCAAACGCAAGGTTCCGGCAGAGGATTCGCTGCGTGAGACCCTCGCCAAGCTCTATGTTCAGGGCCAGCCGGTGAATGCCGCAGTGCTCTTCGGCGATGGCCCTTGCGCGGAGCTTCCCACCATGCGCTGGAAGAAGCAGCGCTATTGGACGGCCGCCCGTCCGGCCGGTGGTTCTCCGCAGCTGCCCGGCTCCAAGGTGGTTCTTCCCGACGGGACGGTCGCTTTTTCCACCCAGGCGGATCTAGTTCCCAGCTCCCATGCGCTTATCGACGCCGCCGCCCAGGCCCTCCTGCCCGGTGCCGAGGTAGTGCTCGTCGAGGACCGCAACCCCTTAGCGCCCACCGGCGAGATCACCACTACGGCCTCCACCTCCCTTGGTGGCGTGGATGTGCGCGTCTATGCCATCTCCGGCAGGGAGAGCACGTTGGTGGCGGAGGGCTTCGCCGCAGCCCCGAGCATCGCTGGGGCAGCCACCGGCGGCCCCGCCCCAGCGGCAGCGGCTGGCGACGCGAGTGCGGCCACCCCAGCCCCCATGGTGGATGAGGCGGAATTCGGTGTGCAGGTCTGGGACCCCACCTCTGGGGAAACCGTGGAGGAGCGACTGCGCATGATCGTCTCGGAGTCGATGGGTTATGACCTTGAAGATCTGCCCGCCGAGCTGCCCCTGATCGATCTCGGCCTCGATTCCCTCATGGGTATGCGCATCAAGAATCGCATCGAGCACGATTTCCAGATCCCGCCGCTGCAGGTGCAGGCGCTGCGCGATGCCTCCGTGGCCGATGTGGTGCAGATCGTCACCGAGAAGGTGAACAGCCGCGACACCGCAGCAGAGTCTGCGGCGGCTACGGCAGCACCCGCGGCCGAGCCGGAGACCTCCCAGCCGGAGGCTGCCGCGCCAGAGGGCGACGTCGATAAGCGACCCGGCGAGGAGGGCAACGGCGTGGGCGTGGCCCCGCGTGATGCCTCGGAGCGTCTCGTCTTTGCTACCTGGGCCACCATCACGGGCCGGGCGGCGCGGGGTGTGACGAGCGCGCTGCCGGAGATCAGCGAGGAGCAGGCGGAACAGATGGCGGCTCGACTCACTGAGCGGTGCGGCGTGGACGTGTCTGCGGATGCGGTGCGCGCGGCCGAGAGCCTCGAAACGCTGGCCAACCTGGTGCGCGAGGGGCTCGAAACCGAGGTGGAGGGCACTATTCGGGTGCTGCGGGAACGCCCCGAGGGCTCCACATCCCCGACGCTGTTCATGTTCCACCCGGCCGGTGGTTCCTCGGTGGTGTACCAGCCGCTGATGCGGCGCCTGCCGGAGGAGGTTCCGGTCTATGGCGTGGAGCGGCTCGAGGGAAGTTTCGCGGAGCGCGCCGCGGCATACGTGGACGATATCGTTGCCCGGGCGGATGGCCACCCGATTGTGCTGGGCGGCTGGAGCTTCGGCGGGGCGCTGGCCATGGAGGTCGCCCGCCAGCTGCAGGGCACGGCGAATGAGCCCAAGCTGGTGGCGCTATTGGACACGGTGCAGCCCTCGGAGAAGGTGCCGGATACCCTGGAGGAGACCAAGGCGCGCTGGGGTCGCTATGCGGCCTTTGCCAAGAAAACCTATGGCATCGACTTCCCCATGCCCTATGACTTGCTGGAGTCCGCCGGCGAGGAGGCGCTGCTGGGAATGCTCACGGAATTCCTTGCCACCACCGATGCCAGCGAGCATGGTTTGAGCGCCGGGGTGCTGGAGCATCAGCGGGCCAGCTTTGTGGATAACCGCATCCTCGATCAGGTGGATTTCCACACCTGGGCGGAGGTGCAGTGCCCGGTGGTGCTCTTCCGCGCGGAACGGATGCACGATGGCGCAATCGAGTTAGAGCCACGATACGCGTCGATTGACGAAGACGGCGGCTGGTCGAGTATCGTGGATGAGTTAGAAATTGTGCACCTCAAGGGCGATCACCTCGCAGTGGTGGATGAGCCCGAGATTGCAAAGGTGGGCTCGTATCTGAGCCGCCGCATAGTTGAACTCGAGTAGCAAGAGGATAAACGATAGTGAATCCGATGACCACGGCTGAGAAGCTCGCTGATCTGCGCCAACGCTTGGAAAAAGCGCAGGATCCCGGCAGTGAGCGTTCTCGCCGTAAGCGCGACGAGGCAGGTTTGACCACGCCGCGCCAGCGCATCGCTCGGTTGCTGGATGCTGGCTCCTTCGTGGAGGTTGGCGCCTTGGGCCGCACCCCAGACGAGGCGGATGCTCCCTACTCGGACGGCGTGGTCACCGGCTATGGCCGCATTGATGGCCGCACCGTGGCGATCTACGCCCACGATAAGACCGTCTATGGCGGTTCGGTGGGCGTGACCTTCGGGCGCAAGGTGTGCGAGATCATGGACATGGCCATCAAGATTGGCTGCCCAGTGATTGGCATTCAGGATTCCGGCGGCGCCCGCATTCAGGATGCCGTGACCTCGCTGGCCATGTACTCCGAGATTGCCCGCCGCCAAATGCCGCTCTCGGGCCGTTCCCCGCAGATCTCCATCATGATGGGCAAGTGCGCCGGCGGCGCCGTCTATGCCCCCGTCACCACCGACTTCGTGGTGGCGGTGGAGGATCGTGCCGAAATGTATGTCACCGGCCCCGCAGTGATCAAGGAGGTCACCGGCGAGGAGATAACCTCCGCCGAGCTGGGTGGTGCCCGCGAGCAGGAGCTCAACGGCAATGTCTCCTATGTGGCGTCCTCGGAAGACGAGGCCTTCGCCTATGTGCAGGATCTCATGGCGCATCTACCCATGACCTGCTTCGATGAGGCGCCGGAGTTCTGGGCGCCCGCCGATGAGGATGTGGCCCAGGCCAGCGAGCTCGATCTGTTTATGCCGGATGATACGAACGCCGGCTACAACATGCAGGATTTGCTGCCGAAGCTGCTCGATAGCGATGATGTGCTGGAGATTCAGGAGAATTTCGCGCCCAATATCATCACCGCCTTCGGCCGTATCGATGGCAAGTCGGTGGGCATTGTGGCCAATAATCCGCTGCACTATGCGGGCTGTATTGATGCCGATGCCTCCGATAAGGCCACCCGCTTCATCCGCATTTGCGATGCCTACAATGTCCCGCTGCTCTTCGTGGTGGATACCCCCGGCTACCTGCCCGGGGTGCAGCAGGAGAAGGTGGGCTTGATCCACCGTGGCGCCAAGCTGCCTTTCGCATTGGTGGAGGCCAGCGTGCCCAAGGTCTCGCTGATCGTGCGCAAGGCCTATGGCGGCGCCTATGCGGCGATGGGGTCGAAGAACCTTTCCGGCGATATCAACCTTGCCTGGCCCACCGCCCAGATCGCGGTGATGGGTGCGGCCGCCGCGGCCGTGATGATTCAGGGCAAGAAGCTGGCGCAGATGCCGGAGGAGCAGCGCGCCTATATGAAGAAGCTGTTCATGGACTTCTACGACGAGAACATGACCAGCCCCTATGTGGCGGCTGAGCGTGGCTATGTGGATGCCATGATTGAACCTAATACCACCCGCGTGGCGCTGCGCCAGGCTTTCCGCCAGCTCGCTACAAAGCAGGTGGAGGATCTGCCCAAGAAGCACACCATTATTCCGATGTAGCAGGGCGCTTATCGACGCCCACTCGCACCCCATCTCCCGTGAAGTCAGGGAGGTGGGGTGCCTGCGTTACGGTGTCGCTGGGTGCTAGATGGCGGCGTTGCCTTTCTGCATGCGGGCTGCCACTAGGCGCCAGCCGAGCAGCAGCACCAGCGACATCAGCGAGGCGACGATGATGAAAGACCAGTGCGGTAGCGCGCCGTGGCGCAGCCCCCAGATCCCCAGCCCGGCGATGACGCTGCACAGCCACACGCTGATGCCGGCGGGGGCGATGCGCCATGGCTCCAGCGCGGCGAGATAGATGACGCCCCATGCCAGGAGGGCGCCGATGAGGAAGGGCCAGGCGGTATCAGCTACCCCGGCGGCACTGAGCGGCATCGTGTCGCTCTGGTGGGCGATACGGGCAAGGAGAGCAAAGAGAACGATGGCGAGGACATCGCCGAGAAAATATCGAGCCATAGGCTCTAATCTACTGACCCACCCGCAGGATCGGCATTTTGCTCGCGGGCCACGGGGTCCTGGTGTTCTTTCACCTCGGGACGCGGGTGGAGCCCACGGCTGGAGAAGCCGAAGAAGTAGATGATCCAACCAAGGATGGTGATGAGCCCGAGACTGATGAGTCGGTAAATAAACACCGCGGAGAAGGCCTGGGCGGCGGTCATACCGGTGGCCACGAGCGTGCCCATCATGGCCGCTTCCACCGGCCCGAGGCCGCCGGGGGTGACCTGCACGGTGCCGGCGATCTTGGCGGTCACGAAAGCGAGCGCGATGCCGGCAATGGTGGTTTTGTTTTCACCTCCATAGATATCGGGCAGCTGATAGGTGACCGCCCATACCGCCCCGACGAGGGTGACAATATCGAAGATCCAGTTGAGGAAGGACATGCTGGCCGCGTAGAGGAAGGTGCCGAAACCCATGTGGGCGGCCTTGAGCTGATCGATGTGATGGTTAATTGCTAGCGATGTCCGGGAGCTCAGCGGCCGGAGGAGACGCTTGAGCGTATCGGGGTTGGAGGAGGCCCAATAGGTGAGTGCGGACAGCGCCAGCAGCACCGCCAGCGTGAGCAGCAAAGACCCAAGCGACAGCGAGGCGCCGAGGAAGATAATGGCGATCACGCCGAGCGCCACCAGCCACAGCGTGGACAGGGTGGAGGAGAGCACCAAGAACCAGGTGCTGATGGCGGGGCCCGCGCCCCAGCTATTCATGATTTGATACTGCAGCACCGTGGCAAAAGCCGGCCCACCGGGAAAGGAGGTGGACCAGGCATTGGAGCCGAAGGTGAGGGCATTGGCTTGGAGCCGGGACGCTTGTACCTTCCCGGCCCGCATAAACACATACATCACTTCGGCCATGGCCACGAGGGCCAGAATGGAGCTGATAATGGCCAGGGCCATGCCGCGGCCGGCCATATCGTCGAGCTCCATGAAGCCTTCCGCGATAAAGGGCAGCTTATCGCGGAAGATAATGAGCACGATCCCGAGCACCACCAGCGGGAACAGCCAACGAACCCAAGGGTTGCGCAGGATCTGCAGCATTAGTCTCCCTTCGTCGCGGACCCGCGACCATGCTTGCCCTGTTGTTCTCTCTCGAGGCGGGCCATGAGGTCATGGAAGGGGATGAGTTGATTATTGTCCTCGGCGGGGGTGCCGCTACGCACTGTGAGATCCTCGGGATAGACCTCGACGCTGCTGGGCTCCTCCGCCTCAGCGTAGTCGCTCTGCTGCGCAGTGGTGGGTGCCACGGCGGCGAGCGGCTCAGTGCCGTGGCCGACGAATTCGGAGGCCCGCTTCACCCAGCGCGGCGCCCACCAGCAGTCCTCGCGCAGCAGGTGCATGACAGCGGGCACGAGGAACATGCGCACGATGGTGGCGTCGAGAAGCAATGCAGCGATCATGCCGAAGGCGATGTACTTCATCATCACAATGTCCGAGAAGCCGAAGGCGCCGCAGACCACGATCATGATGAGCGCCGCGGCCGTAATGATGGAGCCGGTGTGGGCGGTGCCATAGCGGATCGCCTGGTCGGTGGTGGCGCCGCGTTTGCGGGATTCCACCATGCGGGAGACCAAGAAGACCTCATAGTCGGTGGACAGGCCGTAGACGATGGCGGAGATGAGCACCAGGATCGGGCTCATCAGCGGGCCCGGGGTGAAGTTGAAGAAATCGGCGCCGAGGCCATCGACGAACATCCAAGTGAGCACACCCAAGGTGGTGCCGAGGGTGAGGATGGTCATGATCACGGCCTTGGCGGGCAGGATGACCGAACCGAAGACGATGCTCATGAGAATGAAGGTGGCGGCGATGATATACACCGCCATCCACGGCAGTCGATCAAAGAGCGCCTCGATGGATTCGATCTCGAGGGCCGGGGTGCCGCCGATGTAGAGATCCACGCCTTCGGGGGGATCAATATCGCGGAGTTGATCCACCACGGCTTTGTTCTGTGAACGGTTCTCAATACCGGCCGAGAGGACAGTAGTGCCGTTCTCGGTGGGGGAGGAGGGCGTAAAGCGCCCCGTGAGTCCCTCCACCTGGTTGGCCTGCTGGTAGATATTCACCAGCGCGGCATTATCGGCGCCGGTCACCACCAGTTTGATGGGTTCGGTGCGGTACTGCGGGAAGTTCTGGTCAAAGCTGGCCTGGGTCTGGCGCACATCGTTGGTTGGCGGCAGATAGGTTTCGTTGATGCCGCCGAAGCTTACCCCGCCCAAGGGGATAGTGAGGGCGATGAGCAGTGCGGTGATGCCGAAGGTCACCATCTTGGCGCGCTTCATGGACCAGCCGGCTATGCGCGCCCACACCGAGGTTTCGATGTCCTCTTTCTTCTTGGACACCGAGCGCACCCGCAACTTGTTGATGTTGGGGCCGAGCATGCCGAAGATCGAGGGCAGCACCGTGATGGAGAGCACCGCCGCCAGCCCCACAGCGGAGATAGCACCATAGGCGATGGACTTGAGGAAGGCCTGGGGAAAGACCAGCAGACCCGACAGAGCCACCGCCACCATGGCCGCGGAGAACACCACGGTCTGCCCAGCAGTGGCGGTGGTGATGGCCACCGCGGAGCGGACATCGCGGCCGGCATCCAATTCCTCGCGGAAGCGGGAGACCATGAACAGCCCATAGTCGATGGCTAGCCCCAACCCGAGCAGGGTCACCACGGACATGGCAAACACGTTCACCTGTGTAAATTCGGCAAGCACGCTGAGCACGCCCAGCGAGCCGAAGATGGAGAGAATACCCACGATCAGCGGCATGACCGCGGCGATGAGAGAACCGAAGACGATGAGCAGCAACAAGCCCACTAGGGGCAGTGCCACCAGCTCGGCGCGTTTGATATCGCCGGCCATGCCCTTATCGAGGGCATCGGCGATGGCCGTGGCGCCGGCCACCTCTACGCGGACATCGTCGTTGAGCATGTGCGCCGGCGGGGTGAAGTCCTCGCCCACGGCGCGGAAATCCTTTAGGGTTTGTTCCCCATCGCCCTGCAAACCGATGGCCGCGAAGGCCAGGCGCTTATCGGCCGTGGCCAGCTGGCCATTGCGGTTATCGAAGTAGCTGGTGATATGCGAAATCTGCCCGGAATGCTGCTCCTGCAGGCGGGCGAGGAAATCGCGGGCCTGCTCCACCGTGGCGGGATCGTCTAGGGGGCGATCGCGTGTGGATTCGAAGAGCAGGATCACATCGCCGTTATTGTCGCGGCCGAAGGTGTCCAGCTCGATCTGGGCAGCCTGGGTTGAGCTGGAGCCGGGATCATCCCAGCCCTCCTGGCTCATCCGGTCCTCCAGCTTGGTGCCGGCCAGCGCGTAGAGCGCAAGGATCACCAGCACGATCACCGCTGGGACGATGCGCCGGAAACGATAGGACAGCAGTCCCCACTTGTAGAACATGGTGTAGCTCCTCGTCTATCCCCGCGGCCTAGTGCGGCTTGGAATTCAGCAGCGCACGCAGCGGACGGAAGGGCAGCAGCCACGCGCCGTCCTCGGGCAGGTTGTCCAAGGTGATGCGCGGCAAGGGCTCGAGGAAGACGCCGTCAATGTCCTCGAGATCAACGAAACGCAGTGACTCCGAGGCGGTCGCCCACGAGCAGTGCTCGTGGAAGCCCAGCACGGTCACCGGCACCCCGGTGGCGGCGATCCGCTCGAGAGTGTCGTGGAAGTTGCGGCCATCGGCGCTCGCCACCACCAGGCCCTTGAGCACGCCCTCTGCTTCTCGACGCTCAATATGGCGGATCATATCGGGATCCACATCGGAATCCTCCGCCGTTTTGGGCTTCGCGAATACCGCGAAACCCATATTGCGCATCGCATCCACCCACGGACGCACGGCCTCGGCGGCGTCGGGGGAGACATTGGTGAAGACGGTGGCCTCAGGATCGATGGCCGGGTCGATGGCGGCGGCCTCGTTGATCAGCCAGCGGCCCACCGCGTCGAAGCGGGGGCGCTGGGCCCCGGAAGGACGGCCGCCGAGCAGGGCACCGAGCCCCATATCGAGGTTCGGGCCGTCCCACACCAGCAACATATTGGCCGGGCCGATGCGTCCCGAATCGTCATAGCGGTGGTGCAGTTCCACGAAATCACTCATGGGCTAGATCTCCTTTGGGGTAGCGTCGTCACGCTTACGCCACAGATATTCACGAATCACGTGGCTCTTATCGAGGCCCTTGCCCTCGAACTTAGTAATAACTTGCCGGTCAGTGAGCTGAGGGCATTCAGCCCATGGCCACCCCATGTACTCTAGTGCGGGCTCGACCTCGGTCAGCTCATCGATCCACTCGGCGTAGTCGGCGTGGTCGGTGGCTACGTGCAAGACTCCGCCCGGCTTGAGGCGGGAGGCGATGAGGTGCAGCGGCCCAGATTGGATGATGCGGCGCTTGTGGTGCCGCGCCTTGGGCCACGGATCTGGAAAGTAGATGCGCACCCCGTCGAGGGAGGCGGGCGCGATCATGCGGTTGAGTACCTCGATGCCGTCGCCGCGCACCATGCGGATGTTCTCGATGCCCTCGCGGACGACGCTGCCGAGCAGCTTCGCCAGCCCAGGCTTATACAGCTCCACGGCGATGATATTGGTGTCCGCCTCGAGCGGGGCCATCGCTGCGGTGGAGGTGCCGGTGCCGGAGCCGATCTCCACGATGGTGCGGGCCTCGCGGCCGAACCAGGCGGCGGGATCGATGCGTTCATCAGAGAGCACGGTGCCCAAGCGGGGCCAGTGCTCCTCCATGAGGGCCTGTTGATTATCGGTGAGAGTGCCGCGGCGGAAGCTCACTGAGCCGAGCCGCGGATAGTCCAAGCCATCGTTGAAATCAGACTGGAGAGGGCGCCCGCCCGGCAGGTCGCCGACAGCCCAGTCGCGGCCAGCATCGTGCTGCGGTGCGGGGGAAGACGGAGCCGCTGCGGAGGTGGTGTGACCACCTACAGCGAGAGAATCAGAATTATCACTAGTAGACACTTGAGACATTCTTCCAAGTGGATGGGTAAAAGTTCAATAATAGCTAGTGCCCGTACGGTCATGGTCTGGGGTAGTCGTGGAGAGTAAATACCCCCAAAGTGGGGCGAGGCGCCTCCGCATAAGGTGTGACTTATGCCCAAAACGTCACTAAGGAGGTGTTCGGTCCAGCGAATATTCGTACCTTTTCTCAAAAGCGATCCAAAACACGGGTTCAGCGTGCAGGCACTTCATTAATCTTGGTAGTGAAAGTCTGTCGAGTGATGCACATGTCTGGAGAAGCGATGACCGCTATCAAAGGCCTTGAAGGCCCTGCCCCCACCAAGAATGAAGAACTGCTCACCTGGATCGCCGAGGCTGTCGATCTCTTCCAGCCCGAACGAGTGGTGTTCGCCGATGGTTCTCAGGAGGAGTGGGATCGACTCGCCGCCGAGCTCGTGGAAGCGGGCACCCTGATCAAGCTGAACGAGGAGAAGCGCCCCAACAGCTACCTCGCTCGCTCGAACCCCGATGACGTTGCTCGCGTGGAATCCCGTACCTTCATCTGCTCGCACAGCGAGGAGGGCGCTGGCCCCACCAACAACTGGGCCGACCCGGTGAAGATGCGCGAGGAAATGCTGGAGCAGTACAAGGGCTCCATGAAGGGCCGCACCATGTACGTGGTGCCGTTCTGCATGGGTCCGATCGATGACCCCAGCCCGAAGCTGGGTGTGCAGCTGACTGACTCCGCCTATGTGGTCATGTCCATGCGCATCATGACCCGCATGGGTCAGGAAGCCCTGGACAAGATCGGCGAGAATGGCGATTTCGTCCACTGCTTCCACTCCGTGGGTGCGCCGTTGGAGGAGGGCCAGGAGGACGTGCCGTGGCCCTGCAACGACACCAAGTACATCACCCAGTTCCCGGAGACCAAGGAGATTTGGTCCTATGGCTCCGGCTATGGCGGCAACGCCATCTTGGCCAAGAAGTGCTACGCCCTGCGTATCGCCTCGGTGATGGCCCAGGAAGAGGGCTGGATGGCCGAGCACATGCTCATCCTCAAGCTCAACTCCCCGGAGGGCAAGTCCTACTACGTGGCTGCCGCCTTCCCCTCCGCCTGCGGTAAGACCAACCTGGCCATGATCGAGCCCACCCTGGAGGGCTGGAGCGCCGAGGTGGTCGGCGATGACATCGCGTGGCTGCACTTCGGTGAGGATGGCCGCCTCTACGCCGTGAACCCGGAGAATGGTTTCTTCGGCGTGGCTCCGGGCACCAACTACTCCTCCAACCCCAACGCCATGCGCACCATGGAGCCGGGCAACACCCTGTTCACCAACGTTGCGCTCACCGACGACGGCGATGTGTGGTGGGAAGGCTTGGAGAACAAGCCCGATCACGCCATCGACTGGCTGGGTAATGAGTGGACCCCGGATTCCGAGCAGCCCTCCTCCCACCCGAACTCCCGCTACTGCGTGCCGATCTCGCAGTGCCCGGTGGCTGCCAAGGAGTTCAACGACTGGCAGGGTGTACCGATCGACGCCATCCTCTTCGGTGGCCGTCGCCCCGACACCGTGCCGCTGGTCACCCAGGCACACAACTGGGATCACGCCACCATGATTGGTGCGCTCCTGTCCTCCGGTCAGACCGCCGCCTCCGCCGAGGCAAAGGTGGGCTCCCTGCGCCACGACCCGATGGCCATGCTGCCCTTCATCGGCTACAACGCCGGTGACTACCTGCAGCACTGGATCGACATGGGCGTCAAGGGCGGCGACAAGATGCCGTCCGTGTTCCTGGTCAACTGGTTCCGTCGCGGCGACGATGGCCGCTTCCTCTGGCCCGGCTTCGGCGAGAACTCTCGCGTGCTCAAGTGGATCATCGATCGCATCGAGGGCCGCGTGGGCGCCACCGAGACCGTGGTGGGCCACACCGCCAAGGTGGAGGACATCGACCTCACCGGCCTGGACACCCCGGTCGCCGATGTGGAAGAGGCACTGAGCGCCCCCGCCGAGCAGTGGGAGGGCGATCTGGCCGATAACGAGGCATGGCTGGAGAAGCTCGGCCCCAAGGTTCCGGCCGAGGTGCATGAGCAGTTCGCCGCTTTGAAGAAGCGTATTGCCGACGCCAAGTAGTCTCCTCGCCTGAGACAGACCTGTTCTGCCCGGTCCCGATCGAGCACCGCCGTTGCCCCTCGCGTACGAGGGGGAGGCGGGGCTGCGGGGCCGGGCAGTCGGCGTATCTGCGTCCGCCTGCCGCGAGGTGTATTCCTTCGCTAAACTATCCGAGAGAATATAACTTCGCCTGGATAAAACGGAATGGACGTGCAACGTATATGCCAAGCGCTCAGGGACGGGACACCCCACGACAGGGTCGGCAACTAGCGTCCTCCCGCGGAGCGCGCGGCACAGCTGGTGCACGCGACGCAGCTAGTGCACGTGGCGCAGGCGGCAGCGCCGGCGATACGACGGGCGAGTGGGAGCGGGCCCTCAAAGGCGCACCGCTCGGTCGGCATTCCAGCGCTCAGCGCTCCGACGGGCTGTTCCCGCCGCGAGTATGGGTGGTGGCTGCGGTATTCGCGGTGCTGACCCTGTGGCTCTTCCGCCGCTCCGGCTATCCGGATGATCTGGCCTCGTGGTGGATTGCAGCCTCGCTCGTGGCAGAAGGACAGGCCCACGCGATCTACGCGGTCGATACCACTGACTTTGCCTCATACACCGGCGATGCGTGGGCGCAGCAGGCGGAACTCATCCGCGATGTCTCGCCCTATCCGCACCCCTATGTGCATATTCCTTTAGTGGCCTATGCGCTCTCGCCGCTCACCCACATCATGTCCTTTTCCACCTTCGCCACCATCGGCTCGGCAATCAACGGAGTCTGCATTGCGGTGATCGTGGCGGCCAGCATCGGCCTTTTTACTCGTTCGGCGCCGTCGACCTCCGCCCTCTGGCTGGGCAGTGTGGCGCTGTGGCTGTGCACGGCAAGCCAGATGAGCATCACGCTCGGGCAGTCCTCTCCTTTTATTTATGCCATCATCGCGGTGGCGCTGGCGCTCTCGGAGCGTCGTCCCGTGATCGCGGGAGTGCTCATTGGCATTGCGGCGCTGATCAAGATCACCCCGGTCGCGTTGATTGTGGTGCTGGTGGGCTTCGGATCGCGGCGCCGCGCTGGGCTGGTGGGCCTGGCCGTGGTGTCTGCGGGCGCAGTACTGACCCTGCTGTTGGTGGACAATGCAGTGATCACGGCGTGGCGGGACACGATCGCGTGGATGAACTCCCACACCCTGGCGGTCCCCATCAACGCCTCCCTCGATTCGCTCTTTGCCGAGCGCACTACCTTAGAGGTGCAGGTGGAGGCCGTCCCCGGTACCCCAGCTGCGGCGACCGTGCTCAATGGTCTCTATGTGCTGCTCGTGGGCCTTGGCCTTGTGCTGCTTATGGGCACCCAGTCGCGCCATAAGTTTGAAATCTCGGCAGTGGCGATTCTGTTGGTGGCCACCTCGGTATCTGGTGTCGTGTGGTTGCACTATGGTCTGGTGGCGTTTGTACCGATTGCCGGAGTGCTCATCCTGCACCGCCGCTACTGGGTGCTCGGCGTCCTGCTGCTGGCCTATCAGCCCCTCGGCGGGCATTTCGTGGATATGGACACCACACCGGGGGCGCTGCAGTGGGCGCCGTTGGCGCTGATGGTGATTCCCACGGTGCTGCTGGTGGTGGGCGAGATCATGCGTAGCGAGGGGCTGTCCTTCCGCTCGGTGTGGCGCGGGATTCTCACCGAGATCAGCGGCCGCCCGGCACCCGCACCGGCCTTCGCTCCTGCACCTGCACCTGGGCCCGCACCGGCCTCCGAACCCGCACCTGCACCGACGGCCACCCTCGCGCCGGCGCCGCGCCCCACAGCTGCGGGCCCGAGTGCTACCGGGCTGCGCTATCGGCGTGCTGGCCGGCCTGCGGACTCGCCCCCGCGCCGCGCTCGGCGCTAAACTTCGCGTTTATGGTTTCTTCTGCAGCCCGCGCGCATCATGCCTCGTCTGAGCCGACACGGGGGATGTTCCCTGCCTCGGTGTGGCTGGTGGCTGCGGCCTTCGCTGCTCTGACGCTATATGCGCAGCTGCGCCTAGCCACGCCAGACGATGCTGCCAGCTGGTGGATCGCTGGTCGCTTGGTGGCCACCGGGCATGCAGATGCGCTCTATGCCATCGACCCCAATGATTATGGGCTCTTCACCGGCGCGGAGTGGACCCACGAGGCTGAGCTCATCGCCGAGCACACCCTGGTGCCACACCCCTATGTGCACCTGCCCGCGGTGGCCTATATTCTCGCCCCGCTGACCATGATCATGAGCTTCCCGGTGTTTATCGCCCTGGGAGCGGTGATCACCGGTGTGTCCCTCACCCTGCTGGCTGCCGCGGCGATCGCGATGTGGACCGATCGTGCCCCGCGCCCTGGGGTGCTGGTGGCCGTCACCACGCTGGTGTGGCTGAGCTCGGCGGCGCAGGCCAGTATCACGCTGGGCCAAACCTCGCCCTTTATCTACGCACTCATCACGCTGAGTGTGGCGCTGAGCCGACGCCGCCCCTGGCTGGCCGGGACGTGCATCGCGGTAGCCGCCTTCATCAAGATCACCCCGGTGGCGGTGGTGGTGGCTATGCTGCTTTTCGCTTCACGACGCCGCGCCGGGCTCATCGCCACCGGCCTGCTCGCTATTGCCGGCGTGGTGTCCTATCTTCTCGTCCCCAGCTCCGTGTTCAGCGCGTGGCGGGAGACGGTGGGGTGGATCGGCGCCCATACCCTGGCCCCGCACAATGTGGCTATCGATGCACTGCTCATCATGCCGGTGCGAACGGAGGCCATCGTGGGTGTTTTCGATGAGTCTTCCCCCTGGGCGCTGCCGATCAAGCTGCTCATTCTTGTTGTTCTCGCGGTGGGGGCGCTGGCGCTGATGGGCAGTGAGAGCACCAAGAAATTTGAGATCATTGCGGTGGTGATGATGCTGGGTGCCACCAGCCTCTCAAGTGTGTTGTGGGTGCACTATACCCTGATGGGGGCGGTGGGCATCATCGGCGTGGTGGCGCTCTATCGCTGGTGGTGGGCGGTGGCATTTCTGCTGCTGCTCCTGCCGCCCTTCGCCGCAGGCGATGGGGAGCTGTCGTGGGATCTCGCCCCGCTCGTGGTGCTGCTGGGCACATCGCTGGTGCTGTTCTGCGGCGCGGTGGCAAAGCATCGCCCCAGCGTGGCAGAGATCGGCCGCGGCCTGCGGCAGGAGTGCGTGGGCCGCTAGGGTCTAGTTTTTGCGGAGCACGACCACCAGATTCGAGACGGCGAATTCGCGGAAGAGCGGGACGCGCACGGCCCACCATGCCCACCACGGGTGATAGCGGGGGAAGGCCAGCACCATCTGCCCCGTGCTCTCTGCCCAGCGCAGGCCCTCGGCGCAGGAAACGTCGAATAGCGATGTGCCAAAGATGTTCTTGGGCTCGTGGCCGTGCTTTTTCTTATAGCGTTGGCGGGCAAACTCCCCGCCCACATAGTGCTGCCACAGCCCGGTTTCGTGGCCGCCGAAAGGGCCCAGCCAGATAGTGTAGGACAACACCACCAGCCCGCCGGGGGCGGTCACCCGCAGCATCTCATCGGCCATGGTCCAAGGCTCGGGCACATGCTCGGCCACATTGGAGGAATAGGTGATCTCGCAGCTGTTATCGAGGAAAGGCAGCTGCATGCCGGAGCCGCGCACATCGGTGGCGAGCTCCCCAGGCTCGCAGGAGATATAGCGGGCCCCGCGGGCGGCAAACTCGGAGGTGAAATAGCCGGGGCCACCGCCCACATCCAGCACCCGGGAGCCGTGGAGGGACACACCATAATCCGTGCAGAGGGCGTCGATAAGCTCGGCGGTGTCGCGGGCCAGGCCCGTATAAAAGACGTCGGGGTCAGCCTGTTCGAGAGGGAAGGAGCGCAGTAGTGACCACGTGCGCCCGAAGGTGGCTCGCGAGATGGTTTGCGGTGTGGGCTGCCCATTCAGGCGGTTGAGAGCCGAGCGGAATATGGTGCGCATGGGGCTCCATTATAGGCTTGGGTGTGATGAAGATTCTCCTGCTCTGCTGGCGCGACTCCACCCACCCTCAAGGCGGTGGTAGTGAACGCTACCTTGAGCGCGTCGCGGAGCACCTCGTGGAGCGTGGCCATGAGGTGATTTTCCGCACCGCGGCCAATGAGAACGCCCCTGCCACCACGAGCCGCGCGGGGGTGCGTTTTCGGCGGGCGGGTGGCAGGCTCACGGTCTATCCGCGGGCGTGGCTGGCCATGTTGGCCGGACGCGTGGGCATCGGGGAGCTGCGCGGGGTCGATGCGGTGGTGGATACCCAAAACGGCATTCCTTTCTTCGCTCGGCTTTTCCTGAATGCCCCGACCGTGGTGCTCACCCATCACTGCCACCGCGAGCAATGGCCGGTGGCTGGGCCCGGATTGGCGCAGCTGGGCTGGTTTTTGGAGTCCACAGTCGCGCCGCGGGTCTATCGCCACGCCCGCTGGGTCACCGTCTCCGAGGCCTCGGCGAGTGAGCTGCGCGAGCTGGGCGTGCGCGATATCAGCGTGATCCACAATGGTGTCGATCCCGTACCACATTTCGACGCCCTCCCCCCGGCCTCTGGCCCACGGCTGGTGACGCTGTCTCGCCTCGTGCCACACAAGCAGATCGAGCACGCCATCGAGGTAGCGGATGCCCTCGGAGTGGACTTGGACGTGATCGGCTCCGGCTGGTGGGAGGAGAACCTCCGCGAGATCGCGGGGGAGAATATCCATTTCCATGGGCATGTGTCCGAGGAGGCCAAACACGCCTTGCTGGAGCGAGCGGATATCCATCTGATGCCCTCCCGCAAGGAAGGCTGGGGCCTAGCGGTGGTGGAGGCCGCCCAGCACGGGGTGCCCACGATTGGCTATCGCAGCTCGCGGGGACTGTGCGATTCCGTGCTCGATGGTGAAACCGGCGTGCTGGTGGATACCCCCGAGCAGCTGCTGGCCGCAACGGCGGAGCTGATTGCGGATCCCGCGCGTCGCACCAGTCTCGGCGAGGCTGCCCGGCAGCGCGCCCATCAGTATTCCTGGGCTACGACGGGCGCTGCCTTTGCCGAACTCGTAGAGCGCGAAGCCCGATAAATAGCGGCACCAGCAGCCACCACACCAGCAGTCCTAGCCCATAGCCGTGCGGCCGAGGTTCCACCCCGGTAATCCGGTAGGTGTGTCCACCATCGACCACCAGCCCCACCTGGAGGCGCGCCAAGGCGGCATCATCACGACGCTCCCAGGCGTCCATGGCCTGCTGCCAGCGCGGGTTCGGCGGGTCCACGATCGTCCCGTCCACCACCAAACCTCCAGGCTGGACGGCCGCCACTGCCTTGGTGCGCGGATCCACCGCCACTCGCCCCTCATAGGTGGTGATCGCGGTGGCGGGACCCACCAGCAGCACATCCACCCCTTCGGCCTCGTCGTGCAGGCGCTGCCAAGAGGAGTCGGCGGGAACGGGACGCAGCTCAGCGAGCTGCTGCGGGGCCTGTGGCACGCTGAGCGCCAGCAGTACCAGCCCTACGCCCTGGAGCCATACCCAGCGGATACCGGCGGCCATAGCCGCGTAGGCCGGCAGGGCGAAAAGAACAAATTTATGCGTGTCGCGAAATAGCGCCCCGCCCGGAATTCCCTGCACATCGAGGCTGCAGGCGGTGGCCAGGATCCCCGCGACGCCGAGCAGCACCAGCCGGCGCGGCGCGGCGCGCAGACCGGTGAGCAGAAGGAGAAAAAGTAGCGCCCCCGCGATCACGCCGCCGGTGCGGGCCACCTCGGCGTTCCAGATTCCCCCCAAGCCCACAACGGTGGCGGCGATATTCAGCACCTCCGGGCCGAAATCGGCCTCGGGGCGGGTGGCGAAGGCAGCTCCCGCCGCGCTGCTGGGTGGGTTGAGCAGCGCGGGCACGAGCCAGGGCAAGGACACCGCGGCCGCGCCCGCAACCGAGCTGAATGCGGGGCGGGTGAGAATCGCCACCACCCCGGCCACCACCGCACCGGTGGGGGTGAGGCTGGCAAGCCACACGAGGCCGAGCTGCCGGAGCGGATGCTGGGCGCTGGCGGCGATCCCCGGCAAGAGCCAGGCGGCGATCACCAGCGACCACTGGCCTTGGGCCAGGCGCTCGATAATGAAGGGATTGCAGAGCGTGAGCCCCACCCCGAGCGGCCCATAGCCCCAGGCGGCCCAGGCGGCTATACCGGCCGAGCCGAGGATGAGGGCACGGGCGAACCAGGAGGCCGGCAGGATCTGGCCCAGCAGCGCCAAGAGCCCGTCTTGGGGCACATTGCGGGCGGGGAGATCACCCACCCCGAGTGCATCCGCGCTGAGGGCTGGGGTGTCGATAAGCACCATGTCGCGGGTGATGAGCACGCCACTACGCAGCAGCGTCAGGGCAAGCATGCCGAGGCAGAGCGCCACGATGGCCCACGACAGCGTCGTCCCGCGCAGTGCGGGGAGGAAGGCGCGGCTGCGCATATTAGCTCCGCGCACGCAGGTAGGTGACGGCGGCGGCGATGAGCAGCAGGAAGGACAGCGTGCGGCTGAGATACTGGGTTAAGCGCATGGCGTGGAAGGCGCTGAGTTTTCGCTCGGCTTCGGCCCACTGCTGGGATGTGGTGCTCTCATCCCAGTCGAAGCGGGCGCTGAAAACGGTACCCTCCACCGAGGAGGCGCCGGCGAAAAACTCGGCGGTGCGCTGTTCGGCGGTGGGGGTATCGGGTGCGGTGAACCAGAGGGGACGCTCTTTCAGGTCCACGATCATTCCGGTGAAAGGCTCCACCGTGATATCGCGTTCGACCGCGTAATAGCCGCCGATCACCCGCACGGGGCCGATCTCTTGGTGATAGGTGAAGACCTCCTCGCCGTGATAATCCACGGCATCCACGAAGTCCACCGGCACCGAGGCCTGCAGCACCGTATCAAAATAGGGATAGGAGGATTTCCCGGTCGTCGGCGGGAAACGATAGTTCAGGCCGACGCGCACAAAAGAAGAATGGGTGAGAGTGGAGCCGACGATCAGCCCTGGGGCGCCGCCCATATAGCGTGACGACGCCGTCTCCACCGGATAGCCGGTGCCGCGGCTGAGAGTAACCGAGTCCTCCTCGCGGTAGAGCACCTGCTCCTGGGAGCGCACCGTAGTGCGTGCCTCGGCCGTCACATTCTCTCGGTCCGCGGGTTCGCCTAGCACGATACTGCTTTCTTTGGACACCGTCTGGCCTCCTGCCAGTGACCCCACGGCGATGCTGGGCACGGTGGTGACATGCGTGGCGTAGTTGCGTGGCAGTGAGCCCTCGCTGAACTTCCACGTGGTGTAGATGATGAAGGACAAGGCCACAAAAAAGACGGCGGCACCGAGGAATACTCGGGCGATGAGCAGCGAGACGATGCTGCCGGTTCTGCTACCGCGGGCCACGTCGACTCTCCTTCTAGGCGGGCGTTCGTGGCGGTGGAGCCACCGCGCTGCGAACAGTGAAGTATCAATTGTGGGTATGAAACAATAAGTGTCGTGTCTCCTCAATCCTACGCAACGCCGCGCGGTTACAATCCAAGCCTCGAGGGTTTGCGCGCCGTTGCCGCCTGCGGAGTGCTGCTCACCCACACCTCTTTTCAGTCTGGCATGGATCCCAGCTCGCTGGTGGGTGGATTTTTAGGGCGTTTCGACTTCTTTGTTGCGCTCTTTTTTGCGCTCTCCGCCTATCTGCTGGCGCGCGGCGACTATCGCACCCGCCGCTCCTTTTATGCCAAGCGCTTCTTCCGCGTGGTGCCCGCCTATGTGGTGTGTGTGGCCACCGCGTTGATTATCCTGCCAGCCAATTTCAACGCCGACCCAGCGGCGGTGATCGCCACTTTCTTCTTCGCCCAGATCTATCTGCCCCACGGGCTGCTCCCAGGTATCACCCACTTGTGGTCAATGTGCGTGGAAGTGGCCTTCTATCTGGTATTTCCCTTTATCTCCCAGAAGCGGTGGATCATTCTTGGGTTGGCGCTGCTCAGTCTCGGCTGGGCCTTTATTCCCTTCCCCACCGGCGGCCCCAACTGGCAGATCTTCCCGCCCGCCTATACCTGCTGGTTCGCCGTGGGGCTGCTGGCGGCCCGCATTCAGCCCACGCCCACCGCAGAGAGATGGCTGCGTCGTCGCTGGATCTGGTGGATCTGCGCCGCCGCCATCCTTTTTGTGGCCGGCCAGGAGTTCTTCGGCCCGCTCGGTCTCGAGCACCCCTCCCCGCTGGAGTTTCTGCGCCGCGTGATTGCTGGCGCCGCCTTCGCCTCCGTGGTGCTGGTGCCCTATGTGCTCGCGCCGGGCTCGCGGCTGCTCGACTCGCGCCTATTCAGTCAGCTCGGCACCATTTCTTATTCCATCTTCCTCTGGCATGTGGTGGTGCTAGAAATGGTGTTTCCGCTTCTGGGCATGCGCCCGTTCACCGGCAATTTCCTGCTGATCACTGCGGTGACTCTGGGGCTGACCCTGCCGGTGGCGTATCTGTCTTACCACCTGGTAGAGCGACCAGCGCGAGGGCTGTGGCGATGGCTGCCTGCGTCAGCACGTGCCCGCCAGCCTCGACGCCGCGCTGTAGCCACAGACCAGTAACCAGCACGCTCAGCCCGGCGATGCGCAGCGTGGTCCACCGCTCCACAATCCATGCCACCACAATGCCGATAAGCCCCGGCAGGCCGAAGACCAGTGGGGCCAGCACGGCATAGCGCGGAGTCGGGCGAAATACCCCTGGGATCCGCGGCGTGGTGGGCAGATAGAGCGCCCAGGCCGCAGCGAGCAGAGAAATGATCACGCCGACCAGCAGATAGCTCCGCGGGAAACGCAGCGGGGCGAGGGCATCGGCCTCAAAAGCCTGCATACCGGCATTGATGGTGGTGGGCGGAGCATCGCCCATGCTCAAACCCGGGTTGAAGGAATAGGAGGTATCCACCAGCTGCTTTCGCGGCGCTGGGGGTGCTTGGGGGTTGGTGAGCATCAGCCACTCGGCGTTAGTGGAGAGGCGATGTTCCCCCGCGTCCAGCTCGACGGGGCCGCAGCCGTGGGGTGTGCCGTCGATAAGCGTATTCGTCCACGCCCCGCAGGAGGAGGTGCGTAACTCAAGGCGCGCCGGTTCGGGGAGCACTAAGGTGCGGGCGAGCACACCGGTGTACACCTGCCGCTGGCTGAATAGGTAGTGCTGGGCGCTGGGCGAGCCCTGCACCACGATCTCGCGGCGGATACCCATATCGGCCTCGGCGATCCCTTGTCCCGGGCCCGGGATAATGCGCACCGGCAACTCGTCTACCCGTAACTCGGCGGTCTCGCCTTCCCGCATAAATACGCGGGTGCCATTGACCAGAAGATCGCCGGAGCGGCCCCGAATCTGCAGCTTCAGGGTGCGCACATCATCATTCTCCGGATCGAGGCTCAACCAATCGCCGTAGAAGGCGGTGCCGGCGAAGCCATCGACCGCAGCGGTGGGGGAGTGATTCGTGCGCGGGCCGTAAATACTGCCGGCATCCGCAGCATTCGGGCCGGCGGTAACAGTACCGCCGGTTTCCCGCAGCCACAGCTTCGGCGCCTGGGAGGGGTAGTCGATCACCGGATTCTTAATATCGGGCGCTTCCTCGCGGCGGGCCAAAAGACCCGAATGCTGCCCGGTGCCATAGTTGCGCGCAATGGCTAGGGGAGTGTCGGTGATGATCTGCGCCTGCTCGGGTGCGCTGGTGAGCTGGCGTGGCTCATAGCCCAGCACCTCATTGATCAAGGCCAGCGACTCTCCACCGCCGAGCACTTGGTCGATGGGCTGATCCACCACTGAGGCGCCGCGCTCGGGATCGATCTCGATCACATCTATCTTGCCGAAGGAGTGCACCGTCAAGCCCTGTTCCTCGGCGGCGTCTACCAGCTCCGTGCCGGCGCGCTGGCCCACATCGTGGCGTACCGCAATCAGGCCCACGCCGAGTTGGGGCAGCGCCGCGAAGGAACCATCCTGGAGCGAGTCCATCACCCCATCGAGGCCGCGGATTGCTTCGGGATTGACTAGGGGGACCGCGTCGCGGGCAATCCACGGCACCTCCAGCAGCGGCTGCAGCGGCTCATCGCGGGTCCAGCCCCAATCCTGGCGGGCGAAACGCACCGGCGGATAGATCAGCGTGCGGGTATTCTCCCCGTGCGTGTTCAGCCACTCCGCGGTCTCGTAGACATAGGAGGGCACCTCCTGGAATGTGCCCCGAGGTGCCAGCCGCAGCGACCACGCTGGCGAGCTGGCCATCACCACCGCCAGCGCCGTGGCGATGTAGAGCAACTTATGCCACTGCACGCTGAGGCAGGCGATACCGATACACAGCGGCAGCCGCACCAAGGGGTCGAACTTGTGCACATTGCGCAGCAGCGCGCCGGGACCATCGAGGAAGCCCGTGACATAGTGCGAGCCGCAGAGAATAATCACGCCGATGAGCAGCAGAGTGATCCACATTCCTTGGCCGCGCATCCGCTTTAGCCCAGCAATACCGGCGGCCGCCACCGCGACGGTGGCCAACACCAGAATCGGGTTGAGTGCGAGGACATGTCCCGCGAGTCGTTCGCTATCGACGAAAGGGGTCCAGCTGGTGGCGCCGCGCAGCACCTGCACCCCGTTGAGGTTCCCGGTGGTGATGTGCGCGTTTTCGATGTAGTCGGTAAAAGGCGGGGAGAGTCGGCCCATGGTGGCCAGCGGCACCAGCCACCACATGCTCACCAAGATGGAGCCGATGAGGAAGTGGCCGAAGTCCACCCAGCGGTGGCGGAAGAGCAGCACGAAACCGCCGGGAATACATGCGGCGATGGTGGCGGTGGCATTGACCGCGCCGAGACACGCCACCGCGATGATGGCACGGCCGAGCGCCGGTTTGGCGCGGACGAGCGGCTCTACGATCCACGGCACGAGGGCCACAGGCCAGGCTTCAGAGGAGATCGCACCGAGTGTGGTGAGAATCCGCGGGGATAAAGCATAGGCGGCCGCGCCGAGAATAGGGCTCGGTAGCCGCAGTGTGCCGGCCAGGCGATAAAACCCAGAAAAGGAAAGACCCAGTATGAGGGTCCACCAGAGCCGCTGGGCTACCCAGTCGGGCAGTGGCTCGGTGAGGAGAAAGAAGAGGCCTTGGGGAAAGAGATAGCCATAGGCTTGGTTCTGCAGCTGGCCGAGTGGGAACACATCGGTCCACGGCCGCACCGCCCGGGCGAGAAAGCCGGCGGGATTGAGAGCCAGATCAAGTTTGGTGTCGGCGGCGGTGCGCCCCCAGGCAGATCCGAAGGAGCACAGCGCCGCGAATAACCATGCCAGCAGGTGGACGCGGGCATGGGGTGAGACCCGCAGGGTGGTGACCATGCGGGAGAAAGGGAGGCGAGAGGGTCCCAGCGAGGGCAGGCTAGCGGGTGCCGTATTCGACGCCGCCGAGGAGGGCGTCGTCGCTATTGACCGCGTGCGACTGAGGGACGGTGTCTTGCGAGGAGAAGATGGAGAGGCCAAGGATTGCAACCATCCCTAGAAGGAGGCCGACGACAGCAGAGGCAAACGCGGGGCCAATCGTGCGGCGAGTGACGCTATCTGATTCAAGAGCCATGGTTTAATCCTCATTGTCTTCCGGGGGAACCACGAACACGGGAATGTTGGTGTTGTGGACGATACTTTCTGTCGTCGAAGAACTGAAGAAAGATCGTATTCCGGTTTCGGCGCGAGTGCCAATTACGATCACATCGGGGCGGAGGTCCTCGGAGGCATCGATGATGGCCGACCAGATAGACGTAGCCGATTCCACGAGGTGTGCCTTCACGTAGAAGCCCAGCTCCTCGGCGCGTTGGACGCCCTCGCGGCAGGTGGCTAGCGCCTGCTGATAGGCGGGATCCTCGGTTTCATCATCGGTCGACTGCATATCCGAGAGCTTCATTCCCGACTGCCCGGCGGCGCGGGCAGCCTGGCGGTAGAGCGGTTCCCACGCGGTGATGATCTCCACGTGCTTCGGCGCCAGCAGCGCGGCGGCGTAGTCGAGTGCTCGTTGCGATTCCGGCGAACCGTCATAGGCAACCAGCATCGTCTGGGTGGATTCAAACACCGGTGACAGTGCCCCTTCCTTCGTTCTCGTATATCTCGCGCCCAGCGTCCTCGGTGGAGGAGCGGGCGCGGCGTCGTCTCGTTTGTGGATGTATGCCACAGCCACGCCACCGGCACCGCGCAGGTACTGGGGCGTGATCTATCTATGACAAAACCCCTTCCAGTGTAGGTGATGGAGAGCGGTTGTTCATACCCTAGAGAGCGAAAACCCATGCGCCACAACAGTCACAATAATCACTTTTCTGTCGCGCTGAAGGTGAACAATGCGCTGTTGAACTGGCTAGATGCATATTCTCAGGCAGGCTTAAGACGAGATAGGAAATCGCCAAGAATACGCGCGATTAGTAAGGTTGAGAAACGTGAATGTGCGCAAAATTTCTCTCCTCGTCGTCGTGGGGCTGCTCGCGGTGGCGTGTGTAGCGCTGCTGGCGAACTATCTGCTGGGCAAAGACAAGCTTCAGCGCAATAGCGAAATCAACGGCGTGGCCGTGGGCGGGCTCGGCGAGGCCGAAGCCCGCGAGTTGCTTGCCAGTCGCCTCGCAGGGGTGGAGGACAAGCCCATAACCGTGCGCGCTGGCGAGATGGACACCCACGTGGTGCCCGCCGAGATTGGCCTGTCCGCCGACTGGGAGCGCACCGTGGCCCAGGCCCCGCACACCTCCCTCAATCCCGTGCGCGAGATCGCTGCGCTGTTCCGCAGTCAGGAATCTGATGTGGTGAGCGCTGTGGATGAGGCCGCCTTCGCCGCCGGGGTGGATCGCGTGAGCGAGGAGCTCTCCCGGCCGCCGCGCGACGCCGCGGTCCGGATCGATAATGGCGAGGTGATCGTCGACGAGCCGCTCAATGGCCAGCATCCTTCCCGCGAGGGACTGGAGGCCTCCCTGCCGGAGCGGTGGCTCGACACCAAGGGAGTCGAAGTATCGGCAGTTTCTGAAGAGCCTGCCGTGCGTGATAGCTCCGCGGCCCAGAAGGATGCCGCCACGGCGCTGTCCGGACCGGTGGTCGTGCGCGGCCGCGAGGATGTGACCGGCCAGATTCCGCTGGAGCGCATGGGCGAGGTCATCACTTTCGTACCCGAGGGGGACCACCTCCGCAGCGAATACAATGAGGACGCCGCTCGTGCCATCCTCGGCGAGGCGCTCTCCGAGACCGAGGTGGAGATGAAAAACGCCAGCTTCACCCGCGGCGGTGGGGAAGTAATTCCGAGCGTCGACGGTGTGCACATCCAGTGGGACTCCGTGATGGACGGCCTCGAGCAGCGTATCCTCGGCGATGAACCCCGCGAGTTCGACGCCGCCTATGAGGATGAGCCGGCCACCTACACCACCGAGCAGGCCCAACAGGCGAACTTCTCTGAAACGGTCTCGACCTTCACCACCGGCGACTTTTCTGGGCCCTCTGGCACTAATATCGCGCTCACCGCCCAAATCGTCGATGGGGCTGTGGTGGTTCCTGGACAAACCTTCTCGCTCAATGGCTATACCGGACCGCGGGGTGCCGCCCAAGGCTTCGTGGAATCCGGCATTATTCTCAACGGCCGTGCCGATAAAGCCGTGGGCGGCGGAATTTCTCAATTTGCTACCACCCTCTACAATGCCGCCTACTTCGCCGGCATGGAGGATGTGGCGCATACCCCGCACTCCTATTACATCTCCCGCTACCCAGCCGGTCGTGAAGCCACCGTGTTTGAGGGATTGATCGACCTCCAGTTCAAGAACACCTCAAAGAATCCGGTCCTCATTTCCTCGTGGGTGCACGGCAACGAAATCACTGTGGAGTTCAAGGGAGTCAAGGAAGTGGAGGTGGAATCGGTCTCCGGCGGCCGCTGGGCCCCCACCCAGCCGCACCGCATTAGCCTCTCCGGCGATGACTGCTCGCCATCCTCCGGCGCTCCCGGCTTCACCACCTCTGATACCCGCATCATCCGCAACCTCTCTGGGGCAGAGATCGCGCGGGAAACCCAACAAACGGTCTACGATCCGCAGCCGATCGTGCGCTGCAGCTAGACCCGCGAACAGCACGGAGTAGTCCCGAACCTCACGCCCCATCACCGCAGCCAGCGGTGGTGGGGTTGTGGGTATCGGCGGAAGGCGCAGCCGCGTCGGGCGGCGAATACGGTGCTATGAGGCGTCCCCTGACGCCGTGAGATCAGCTCGGGGCATCGACTCTAGCACCCAGTGTTGCTTGGGATGGTGGCGGCATCCTCACCTGCCCGGTTCTCGCCGGCGCAGCTCTCGCCCCGAGCCCCTAGAGGGGTGCGCAGCAACGGAAGAGAACGCGGCAGCGCCCCGCACGGCCTTCCTCGTGAAGGTGTGCGGGGCGCTGCGGTTACTCACGGCCTCTTTCGGGCCGAGACGTGGCTGTTTCGCGGGCGGCTTTTAGTTCGTGCTCCACGCGCGATCGAAGACGGGCCAGGAGTCACGCAGATCCATCTGCCAGTAGCTCCACTGGTGGGTACCGGTATCGCGGATGTTGAATTTGGCGGGAATCTCGAGCTTGTCCATCTTGGCCTTGAGCAGGTGGGTGCACCAGTTGGTGGCACCCTCGATGCCGCCGCCCACGACCTGGACATTGGCTACGGTCAGGGGGTTGTTCTCAAAGCGGGGGTTGCTGATCATATCCGGCTTACCGGAGGTGCCGGCGGAATTGGAGATGTAGATCTCTCGGCCGCGCAGCGACTCTGCCTGGGCGACAGCGTCGTTGTATTCGCGCGTCTCCGAACCGACCGGGCCCCACATGTCATCCGGGCTGACATTGGCGCGGTTGAGCGTCACGCGCAGCATGGCGTCAGAGATCGGATCGTTGGTAGAGGCGCAGCCAGAGAAGGAACCAACAGCTTGGTACAGCTCCGGGTTGTGCTGGGCCAGCAGCAGCGAGCTGGTGGCGGACATCGACATGCCCGCAATACCGCGCTCACCAGAGGCGCCAAGTTCGGACTCCAGCGGGGTCGGAAGCTCCTGGGTGAGGAAGGTCTCCCACAGCTGGGTGCCGCCGAGCTTCGGCTGCTCGGGGTTGACCCAGTCGGTGTAGTAGGAGAAGCGGCCCTCCATGGGGATGACCACATTCACGTTCTTATCGGCATAGAACTGGGCCACGTCCGTCTGCATGACCCAGTTCGCACGGCCCTCGCCGCCATCGCCACCATTGAGCAGGTACAGGGTGGGGCGGGGAGTGGAGGTATCCTCCGGGGTGATGACCACGAGGGGCACATTGCGGTTCATCGCCGGGGAGAAGGCCCACATTTCCTTCATGTTGGGGGTGGAGTTCACCTTGTCCCGCCACGCCGGTGCTGTCTCCAACCCTGGGGTGGGGCCCTCGTGTACCTGTGCGGCCTCAGCGGCCGTCGCCACCGTGGCGGTGGGCACGGCCACGGTCGGTGCGATCAATCCAGCTGCTGCGATGGTGGCCGCCACGAGCGGCGCCACGAAACGAAACGTCATACAAACCCCATGTCAGTTCTTAATCAGATTTTAGGCAACGATAAGACTACGCTGTTCCCGCCGTATTGGAAAGAGTTATGAGTGTGGTTCCCCCATATCCGGACTGTCACACCAGTCACAGAATTGCCCCTAGGAACATGGCGCCGAGTGGTCTATTCTTCTGTACAGGCCGCTCGTCTGGCGCCCGATAGTGTTTTAGCGGTGACACGGCGAGCAGATAGTCACCGCCGCCTAGCCTGCTCCGCGAAAGAATATATATAGGACATAAGGACGTTTTATGAACGAAGAGATTCTCGTAGCTATTAACACCGCGCTCGGCCAGTTCCTCAACGCTGGCTCCTCCCAGCTCGCCGACATCGCTGTGGACCTTGATCTGTTCTAAGCGCTAAGAGTCGAGAACGCGCGGCGCACAAGGCGCGGCGGGGCCTCGACTATGCAGCCCACTACCCGCCACCGAAGCCGTCCCACTGCCCCCAAGCGGTGGGGTGTGGCCTTGGGTAGTGGGTAGCTTTGTCTCAAACGTCGACGGTGGCGGACTAAACCACGTATCCTTATGAACGTGTCTGATCATTATGATGTTGTAGTACTTGGCGCTGGCCCCGGAGGCTATGTCGCCGCCATTCGAGCAGCCCAGCTTGGCAAGAAGGTTGCGGTCGTTGAGAAGCAGTATTGGGGCGGTGTCTGCCTCAATGTTGGCTGTATTCCCTCCAAGGCCCTGCTGAAGAACGCAGAGCTGGCCCACACCTTTAACCACGAGGCGAAGACCTTCGGTATCGAAGGCGATGTCAGCTTCAGCTTTGAGGCTGCGCACAAGCGCTCCCGCAAGGTATCCGCGGGCATCGTCAAGGGTGTGCATTACCTGATGAAGAAGAACAAGATCACCGAAATTAATGGTCTTGGTTCCTTCACTGATGCCCACACCATTGAGATCACCGAGGGCGAGGACGAGGGTACGACTCTCACCTTCGACGACTGCATTATCGCCACCGGTTCTGTGGTGCGTTCCCTGCCTGGTGTGGAGCTGGGCGGAAATATCTGCTCCTACAAGGAACAGATCCTCGACAGCGAGCTCCCTGATTCCATGGTGATCGTGGGTGCAGGCGCTATCGGTATGGAGTTTGCTTATGTGCTCGCGAACTACGGCGTGGATGTCACCATCGTCGAGTTCATGGACAGCGTCCTGCCCAATGAGGATAAGGACGTATCCAAGGAGATGGCCAAGCAGTACAAGAAGCTTGGCGTGAAGATCCTCACCGGCTACAAGACCACCGAGGTGCGCGACAACGGCGACAGCGTCGAGGTGGATGTTGAGTCCAAGGACGGCAAGAAGAACGACACCCTCATCGTCGATCGTGTGATGGTGTCCATCGGCTTCGCTCCCCGCGTCGAGGGCTTCGGCCTGGAGAACACCGGTGTGGAGCTCACCGATCGTGGTGCTATCGCCATCGACGAGCGCATGCGCACCAATGTGGATCACATCTACGCCATTGGCGATGTCACCGCGAAGCTGCAGCTGGCTCACGTCGCTGAGGCCCAGGGTGTGGTGGCCGCCGAGACCATCGCTGATGCCGAGACCCAAGAGCTGGGCGATTACATGATGATGCCGCGCGCTACCTTCTGTAATCCCCAGGTTGCCTCCTTCGGCTACACCGAGGATGCCGCGAAGGAGAAGTTCTCCGACCGCGATATTAAGGTGGCTACCTTCCCGCTGTCCGCCAACGGCAAGGCCCAAGGTCTGGGCGAGCCCGCGGGCTTCGTCAAGGTGATTGCCGATGGCGAATACGGCGAGCTGCTGGGCGCACACATGGTGGGCGCGAATGTCTCCGAGCTGCTGCCGCAGCTCACCCTGGCGCAGCGCTTCGATCTCACCGCTGAAGAGATCGGCCGCAACGTGCACACCCACCCGACCCTCTCCGAGGCCATGAAGGAAGCCTGTGAGGGAACGATGGGGCACATGATTAACCTTTAAACCCCCCTGAAGCACAGCCCGCCAACCTCCGTGTCGGCGGGCTTCGTGCGTTCTAGCTCTGTGCGTTCAGCGCAGCGGGTGCCGAGCTCAAAAGCGCTGGAGCCCGCACGCGCCGCAGGCCCCGTCGGCTGGCGCCTTTAGTAGTAGTAGGGGAAAGAGGACCAGTCGGGGTCGCGTTTTTCGAGGAAGGAGTTCTTGCCTTCCACGGCCTCGTCGGTCATATACGCCAAGCGGGTTGCTTCGCCGGCGAAGACCTGCTGCCCCATGAGGCCATCATCGGTGAGGTTGAAGGCGAATTTCAGCATGCGCTGTGCGGTGGGGGATTTCCCATTGATCTCCACGGCCATCTGGATGGCCTCGTTTTCAATCTCGGCATGCTCGGCCACAAGGTTCACCGCACCCATCTGGAACATGTCCTCGGCGGTGTAGGTGCGGCCAAGGAAGAAGATCTCGCGGGCGCGTTTTTGGCCCACCATCTTCGCCAGATAGGCGGAGCCGTAGCCGGCGTCAAAGGAGCCAACGTCGGCGTCGGTCTGCTTGAAGCGGGCGTGCTGCTTGGAGGCGATCGTCATATCGCACACCACATGCAGGGAGTGCCCGCCGCCGGCAGCCCAGCCACCCACCACGGCGATTACCACCTTGGGCATGGTGCGGATGAGTCGCTGTACCTCGAGAATGTGCAGCCGTCCGCCCTCGGCTTTGGTGCGCATCTCATCGACGGTGTCCTCGGTGTCGCCGGAGGCATAGCGATAGCCGGAGCGTCCGCGAATGCGCTGGTCGCCGCCGGAACAGAAGGCCCAGCCGCCGTCTTTGTCGCTGGGGCCGTTGCCGCAGAGCAGCACGCAGCCCACATCGGGGGTGCGGCGGGCATGGTCGAGAGCGCGGTAGAGCTCATCGACGGTGTGGGGGCGAAAAGCGTTGCGCACCTCGGGGCGGTCGAAGGCGATGCGCACGATGCCGTGGGATCGGTCGGTGCCCACATGCCGGTGGTAGGTGATATCGGTGAGATCGTCGAAGCCCTCGACGGCTCGCCACAGTTCAGGGTTGAATGGTTGCTCGCTCATACCTCATTATCCTAGAAGCTATGTGTTCGCTCGATGAGGTTCTGGAGCGCACCCACGTGGTGGCGCTGCCGATGCGCGTGAAATTCCGGGGTGTGACCGTGCGCGAAGCCGCGCTGTTTGCGGGGCCGCAGGGCTGGGGCGAGTTCTCCGCGTTCACGGAATACGCGCCGCCGGAGGCCGCTCGCTGGCTACTCTCCGGGTTGGAGGCCGCCTATACAGGCTTATCGACGCCACCCTGCAGCCACATTCCCGTCAATGGCACCATCCCCGCCGTGGGGCCCGAGCAGCTGCCGGAGGTGCTGGACCGTTTCCGGGAGTGCTCGGTGCTCAAGGTCAAGGTGGCGGAGCCGAGCCAGAGCCTGGCTGAGGATATCGAGCGCATCGCCACCATTCGGCAGCTGCGCCCCGATGCCACGCTGCGGGTCGATGCCAACCGCGGCTGGTCGGTGAATGAAGCGATCGCCGCCGCACGGCATCTCGGGCCGCTGGAATATATGGAGCAGCCGGTGGCCACCGTGGGGGAGATGGAGGAGCTGCGCCGCTGGGTGGATGTGCCCATCGCCGCCGATGAGTCCATCCGCAAGGCGGAGGATCCATATGAGATTGCCCGCCGTCGGGCCGCAGATTATGCGGTGATTAAGGTGGCGCCGATGGGCGGGGTGGCCCAGGTGGAGCGGGTGGCCGAGTTCATGGCCCAGCACGGCATGGGGATCAGGATCGCCTCCGCCCTCGACACTGCGGTGGGGATGAATTCTGGGGTGGTGGCCGCCGCCACGGTGGCACCCGAGTACGCGGCGGGGCTGGCCACCAGCCAGCTGTTTATCGAGGATGTTGCCGCGCCGCGAGAGATCGTGGGCGGGATGATCTCCACCGCGCCGCTCAGCCCGGACCCCGCGCGATTGGAGGAGCTGGCCGCCCCGCCAGAGCGTCGGGATTGGTGGCTCAAGCGCATTGCGGCGTGCTGGTTAGAATTAGGGCTATGACATCTTGGGATACCGCGCGCGCCATCGTTGAAGAACTTGCTCTGAGCTGCACTGATGTGGTGGTGTGTCCGGGTTCTCGGAATGCTCCTTTATCCCTTGCGCTCGCGGCGGCGCAGGGGCTGCGGCTGCATGTGCGCCTCGATGAGCGGGATGCGGCGTTTGCCGCACTCGGGATGGCGCGGGTGACTGGCCGGGTGGTGCCGGTGGTGATGACCTCGGGCACGGCCGTGGCCAATTGTCTGCCGGCGATGATCGAGGCGCATCACGCCGATATTCCCTTGGCTATTATCTCCGCCGATCGCCCCTCCCGGCTCGTCGGTACCGGCGCCAGCCAAACCATTGTGCAGCACGGGCTGTTTTCCACCGTCACGCCCACGGTAGCTATTAGCGAGTCCACCCGCCCGGCCACAGCCCAGGCCATGCTGCGGCGCGCGCTCGCGGAGCGCCGGCAGGCCCATATCAACATCGCCTTCGATATGCCTCTGGTGCCGGAGGCCACCCCAGAGCCGGTGGTTGCGGGGACGAGGGCGGCGTCGATAAGCCCGAAGCCGCGCGATTGGGGCGTGGTGGACGTGGATCTGAGCGCGCAGGTGCTGGTGATCGCCGGTGATGGCGCGTGGGCGGTGGAGGGGCTGGAGGATGCGCCCACGATCGCCGAGCCCAGCGCCCCCGCCCCTTTCCATCCGGTGCATCCTTTGGCGGCGAATGTGCTGCTCAGCGGGGTGGAGATCGCCCGCCCCGAGCACGTCATTATTGTCGGCCATCCGACGCTACACCGGGATGTGCTGGCGCTGATGCGGCTGGGGGTGCGCACCACGGTGCTCACCCGCGGCGAGAGCTATACCGATCCGTGGGGTGGTGCCACCGAGGTGGCGAGCAGCGTGCGCGTCAGCGGCGAGATCAGCCAGGGCTGGCTGGAGCTTGTCGACGCCGCCTCGAGCCGCGCCGCCGAGGCCGTGCGCGATACCCTCGCCGAGGAGGATCTGGGATTTAGCGGGCTGCATGCCGCCGCCGCTGTGGCCGATACCCTCGCGGTGGGCGATGGGTTTTTCCTCGGTGCCTCCAATCCCGTGCGCGATGCCAGCATGGTGGGGCTGCCCTTTGATGGGGTGGATACCTATTCGCCCCGCGGCGCCGCCGGGATCGATGGCTCGACCGCCCAGGCTGTGGGCGTGGCCCTGGCGCGGCAGCACCGCGAGAAGGACGTCGTGCGGGCCCCGCGGACGGTGGCGCTGCTGGGGGATGTGACCTTCCTGCACGATATCGGCGGGCTGCTTATTCCCACTGACTCGCCGCGCCCGGAAAACCTCACCATCGTGGTGGCCAACGACAATGGCGGCGGGATTTTCGAAACCCTCGAGCAGGGCGCAGAAGCGCACCGCGAGGTCTTCGACACCGCCTTCGGCACCCCGCACGATGTGGACCTGCAGGCGCTATGCGCGGGCTATGGGGTGCAGCACCGCCGGGTGGAGAGCGTGCAGGAGCTTATCGACGCCCTCGCCGAGACTGCGGAGCGCGGCGCCGATGGTATCGAGGTGATCGAGGCCATGACGACCCGCGCCACCCGCCGCGACTTGCAGCGGCGCTTGCAGGACAAGGTGGAGTGGGAGTAATGATCGCCCGTCGCCTCCGGCAGCTCGTCATCGTGCTCTATGGGGCCGTGGTGTTGATGAGCATCGGCATGGTGGGTGCCGCCATCATGAACGATCACGCTATCTCTTCCAACCCCGGCCGGGCGCTGGCGCGGGTTACCAACGAGGATTGGTTGCGCACCACCGTGGAGTTTCAAGACGAGCACGGCATCTTTCACGTCCCGCCATCTGGGCTGCTGTATCCCTCGGATCTGGGAGTGGGGCAGCGGGTGTGGGTGAACTATTCCACCGCCAACCCCGACTTGGTGAAGGTAGAGGGGCGGAACTGGACCCTGGCGGTGATCCCAGCGCTGTCGGTATTCACCGTCGCGAGCGCTATCGGCGCGGGCCTGTGGTGGTTTATTGGGCATTCATCAAAAATTCGGGCACTCGATACCCTGAGCCAACCCGTACGGAAGACGAGCAAGGCACACTAACCGGCATGCGCATCGGAATAGTCGCGGAATCCTTCCTGCCCAATGTCAACGGAGTCACCAATTCCATTCTTCGCATCCTGGAGCATATCGAGGGCGAGCATGAAGCCATCGTAATCGCGCCGGGGGCGCGCGAGTTCCAGGAGGAGATCCCCTCCTATGCGGGCGCGCAGATCGTGCGGGTGCCTACCGTGCGCATGCCGCTGATCAACTCGCTGCCCATCGGCGTGCCGGTGCCGGCCGTCACCCACGCCCTGCGCTCCTTCGCCCCCGACGTCATCCACTTGGCCTCGCCCTTCGTCCTCGGCGGCTATGCCTCTTTCTCGGCGCGGCAGCTGGGCATTCCCGCCGTGGCCGTCTACCAAACCGATGTCGCCGGCTTCGCCACCACCTACCGACTCACACCCCTGGCCGTGGCCGCATGGGACTGGACGCGCATCATCCACAACCAGGCGGCCCGCACCCTCGCGCCCTCCTCGGCTGCCATCGCCGAGCTGGAGGAGCACGGGGTGCAGCGGATTCACCGCTGGGGCCGCGGCGTGGACGCCGAGCTCTTCCATCCCCGCCGTCGCGACCACGCCCTGCGCGCCCACTGGCTGCAGCAGCGGGCAGACACGCGCTATGTGGTGGGGTTTGTGGGGCGGCTCGCCGCCGAAAAGGGGGTGCAGCGCTTGCGTGCCCTTGCCCACCGCTCCGATGTGCAGCTGGTGATCGTCGGCGATGGGCCAGAGCGGGCCAGCTTGTCCGCGCAGCTTCCCGAGGCGATTTTCACCGGCGCGCTCTCCGGCACCGAACTCGCCCGCGCCTACGCCAGCATGGACGTCTTTGTGCACCCCGGCGAGTTCGAAACCTTCTGCCAGACCATCCAAGAAGCCCAAGCCAGCGGGGTGCCCACCATTGCCCCGCGCGCCGGCGGGCCCATCGATCTCGTCACCGATGGCTATAACGGCTATCTGCTCGACGTCGAGAGCTTTGAACAGCAACTCGAGCTGGCCACCGACCGCTGCCTCATGCACCTGCCCACCTTGCGAGAAGACGCCCGCCGCTCCGTGGAGCCGCGCACGTGGGCGGCGCTGGTCGACCAGCTCCTCGAGCACTACGAGCAGGCCGTGCACGCCCCAGCGCGCAAATAGCGGGGGCGCCGCTAGACCGGCGGTGCCACTGCCGCGGCCGCCCCGCCAGCGCAGAGAGCGGCTCGGGTAAGCTCTGCAGGCGTGGTTAAGGCAAATCTGGACAAGCAGCCCAAAGACGTCGCGCGCATGTTTGACGACGTCGGCAAAAACTACGACATCACCAATACCGTGCTCTCCTTCGGCCAGGACCGGCACTGGCGCACCCGCACCCGCGAGCGCCTCAACCTCCAGCCCGGAGAAAAAGTATTGGATCTCGCCGCGGGAACGGCGGTGTCCACCGTCGAGCTGAGCAAGTCCGGAGCCTGGGTGGTGGCCTGCGACTTCTCCCAGGGCATGCTCAAGGCGGGAAGCCATCGCGCCGTGCCGAAGGTCGTCGGCGACGGTATGCACCTGCCCTTCCGCGATAACACCTTCGACGCCGTGACCATCAGTTTCGGGCTGCGCAACATCCAGGATTTTCGCGCCGGGCTACAAGAAATGGCGCGCGTGACCAAACCGGGCGGCCGGCTCGCCGTGGCCGAGTTCTCCACCCCCACCGTGCCGGTGTTTGCCACCGTGTACAAGGAATATCTCATGCGGGCGCTGCCCGCGGTGGCGCGCGCGGTCTCCTCTAACCCCGAGGCCTATGAGTATCTGGCGGAATCCATCCGCGCCTGGCCCAACCAGGAAGAGCTTGCCGCCGCCATCAATCGCTCCGGATGGAGCGAATGCGGCTGGCGCAACCTCACTTTCGGCATCACCGCCCTGCACTCCGCTATCAAACCGAAGTAGCGGCGTCCGCTAACTCCAGAGCGGGGTATCGTCCACCCAGCCCAAGCAATGCTGGGCGCCGTGCCACACCCGCGCTACGAGGTCGCGGTCGGACTCGGTGATGAGATTGCCCATCAAACGAGCCGCCGCCGGCATGAGTACCCGGCCGCCGAGCCCGCGCATCGCCAGTGGGCCCGCCACCGGCAGAAACTGCGGATAGGTGAGCACGCGCGCGAGACGTCGTGCCAGCCGGAAACTCTCGCCATAGTGCTCGCGCAGCAGCCGCGGCCACTCCTCGCGGACAGTGCTGCTGTGCTGCATTAACTCCACCGCCAGCCGCGCTGATTCCATGCCATAGTCAATGCCCTCGCCATTGAGGGGATTGACGAGCGCGGCGGCGTCGCCAAGCAACATCCAGTTCTTGCCCGCCACGGAGCTGATCGCGCCACCCATGGGAAGCAGCGCCGAGGCGATCTCCCGTGGGGCGTCGAGCTGCCACTGCTGGCGCTGCTGCTCGGCATAAGAGGCCAGCAGCTTTTTGGTGTTGATCTGGGCCGGTCGACTAGCTGTGGATAGCGCCCCGCAGCCGATATTCACCTCATCGCCGCCGAGCGGGAAAATCCAGCCATAGCCAGGCTGTACCGTGCCCTGCTCATCGCAGAGTTCCACGTGCGAGTGCATCCACGGATCGTCGCCGCGAGGCGTGGTGCAATAGGCGCGTGCCGCAATGCCAAAAACCTGTTCGCGGTGCCACTGGCGGCCCAGCTGCCGGCCAAAGGAGGAGCGCACCCCATCTGCCACCAGCACCATGCGCGGAGTAATCACGCGGAGCTCGTCCTGATAGCGCACCTCGACACGCTCAATGCGGCCGCCGTAGATATGGGCGCGCTGCGCCTCGGCGTTTTCCCACGTGCTCACCCCATCCTGCTGCTGGGCATGCCGGAAGAGCAGGGTGTCGAAATCACGGCGCTTCATGGCCGAGCCGATACGCCCGAAGCCGCTGTCCGGCCACGGGGCCTGCACATCGCCGCCATAGCCGTGCAGGAACAAGCCCTGATTGCGGTAGTGGGCGGTGACCTCCTCGGCCAGCTGCAGCGCGTGCAGCTCCTTGATGGCGCGCGGGGTCAGGCCATCGCCGCAGGTTTTATCGCGGGGGAAGGAGGCGGCGTCGATAAGCAACACGGAGCGCCCCGCATGAGCGGCATGATAGGCGGCCGCGGAGCCAGTGGGGCCCGCGCCCACGATCAGAACGTCTACTGCAACATCAGGATGGGCCACGCACCTATTGTGGCATTGAAGTGGGCGTCGACTGTAGATAGCCCCCGAACGTAGACTACGGTTATCATCTGTAGATTAAAAGCGCCTGAGAAGTGTGGACGTCCTACTCTCAGAAACAGCCCCCCAGCAGCCAACGAAGGTCGAGGACAACCAAGTATGAGTAACGGTACAGCCGTGGGCTCGCAAGACAACGAGCAATGGGTGCAGGTCACCGCATCTCAAGGCTCGATTCCCCGTCTTGACTTGGGAGATCCAGAGCTGAGTGCCTGGGTGACAGAGAAGATGGAGGACGTCGAAGAGCTTTTGCGTAACGACGTCGCCAGCGGCGCCGACTTTGTTGCCGATAAGGTGGCGCATCTCTTCGAAGCAGGGGGTAAGCGATTCCGCCCCATGTTCGCCCTGCTCGCCTCGCAATATGGGCCCGAGCCCGGCAGTCTCAACGTGCAGCGCGCCGGCGCCATCGTGGAAATGACCCACCTGGCCACCCTCTATCACGACGATGTGATGGACGAAGCCGAGAAGCGGCGTGGAGTCGAATCCGCCAACCACCGCTGGAATAACTCGGTGGCGATCCTCGCCGGCGATATCCTTTTGGCCTACACCTCCCGCATGATGGGCCAGCTCGGCGTCGAGACCGTGCAGCACTTCGCCACCACCTTTGAGCAGCTTGTCACCGGACAGATGCGCGAAACAGTGGGCCCGCGCGGCGGTGATCCGGTGGAGCACTATCTCAACGTGATCCGCGAAAAGACCGGTGTGCTCATCGCCGCCGCGGGCTATCTCGGTGCCCTGCACTCAGGCGCGGACAAGCAGCACATCAAGGCTGTCGAGCGCTATGGCGAGGCCGTGGGCATGGTCTTCCAGATCGTCGATGACATCATCGATATCTTCTCCGATTCCAGCCAGTCCGGAAAGACCCCCGGCACCGATCTGCGCGAGGGAGTATTCACCCTGCCGGTGCTCTACGCCTTGCGTGAGGAGGGCGAGGTCGGCGATGAGCTCCGCGCCCGCGTCACCGGGCCGGTGGCCGATGAGGATGTTCCCGAGATCATTGCCCTGCTGGAGCGCTCCGGCGGTCGGGCTCGCGCCAAGCAGGACATTGAGCACTACCTCGCCGAGGCGGAAAACGCCCTGTCTGAACTGCCGCAGAATAAGGTCACCGAAGCGCTACGCACCCTAGCGCAGCTCACCGCCGGACGCGTGGGATAGCGGCCGCTAGGCGGCGGCGTGTGTGGCATAAACGCCCAGCGCAGGGCGGCGATTTGCTTAAACATATGGGGCGCATAGTAGAGTAAGTGACCGCACCAAGCGTGCACGCCAGGTTGCCCGAGCGGCCAAAGGGAGCGGACTGTAAATCCGCCGGCATTGCCTTCAATGGTTCGAATCCATTACCTGGCACTCTTTATTACCCGAGGTTCTCCCCGATGGGAGGCCTCGGGTTTTTCTTTGTGCGGCTGCGGGAGTGTGGGGCGGTGGGGCGGCGTCGATAAGCCGAGCGGGCGTTGCGCGCGGGGTGGATGCGCGCTCAAGGGGTGCTAATAATCCCCATAATGGGCCCAGAAAGAGGCGATGAGGTGCAGATTTGTGTTCTTTCATGGCTTCGGGTTAATCTTCTTAAGGCTTCAACGGAAGGCGCACTGCACAAGACAGTGTGATTCCTATAAGGGAAGCTAAGCCCCCTTAGCTCAGTCGGCAGAGCGTTTCCATGGTAAGGAAAAGGTCGACAGTTCGATTCTGTCAGGGGGCTCTGTTCATTTATATAGCCGCTCGCAGCGAGTGGTTGTATATGAATGGGGCGGTTTAGCTCAGTTGGTGAGAGCGCACGACTCATAATCGTGAGGTCCCGAGTTCGAGTCTCGGAACCGCTACTGCACACCGCATGATAAGGCCTAGCCGATATCTTCGGTTGGGTCTTATTTCGTGTGTGTAGCCGGTAGGTGCCTTTACTTCCTGCAGGGAAGTCATTACAGTTATCGGCAGTGTTGCGCACGAGCCGCCGCGAGCGGCGACTGCGACAGCGCGCCAAGGGGCGTGGCTCAATTGGCAGAGCAGCGGTCTCCAAAACCGCAGGTTGCAGGTTCAAGTCCTGTCGCCCCTGCAAATACTTTTTGGAAAGTCGTATCGAGGAGAAACGTGGCAGACGATCGCAAACCGAGCGCGCGGCCCACGGGCAAGCGACAGCTCACCGGCGTAAGCACGACCTCGAGCGAGTCTTATTCCTCCAAGCGGGCCGTAGCCACCAAGGATGAAGACGAGAAGCCCGGTGGCGGCCCCATGCGCTTCGTTCCCGAAGTGGTGGAGGAGATGAAGAAGGTCATTTGGCCGACCTCCAAGCAGATGGTGAACTACACCCTCATCGTCTTCGGCTTCCTCATCGTGAT
This sequence comes from Corynebacterium sp. 11A, assembly GCF_008930935.1. NCBI lineage: Bacteria > Bacillati > Actinomycetota > Actinomycetes > Mycobacteriales > Corynebacteriaceae > Corynebacterium > Corynebacterium sp. 11A. The sequence goes on along the minus strand of NZ_PQMR01000002.1, from coordinate 150,707 downwards.
GACCCTCCTCGTATGGGGCATCGACATTTTGGCCTCCCGAGGAGTTGACCTAGTTCTCAACCCTTAACTAGGATGATTCCCATAGCTTTTACCCGCCTTAGCCACTAGCGCCAAGGCGGGACTTTTATTGCCTCAGTGCCCGCGCCGCACGGCTGCGCGGCTGTGCGGAGCCCGCAGGACGGGCGCGAACGCACCGCAGGCGGCAATGAGAGCACAAAGCCGCACATTCCGATACCCGATATCCGCGAAAGACAGAGCAAGGACACTATGAGCGAGAACACTGAGAACACCACCGGTGCCGCCGCAGAGGCAGAAGACACCTCCGTCGAGAACGTGGGCACCGCCGCTGAGGGTGCCGCCACCTCCTTCGAGACCGCCGCCCAGGCCGCGACTGCTGCCCAGGCCGCCGATGAGCGACTCGAGAACCAGGGCGAGGAGAGCGCAGAAGAGCGCGCCGCCGCCGAAAAGGAGGGCGTGGAGGACGCGCTCAATGCGGATGTTGCCGTGGCCGATCAGGCCGCTGCCGAAAGCGATGATTCTCTCGCCGAGTACAAGGCCCGCCTGCGTAAGTTCATTCGTGAGCTGAAGAAGAAGCCGGGCCAGTGGTACATCATTCAGTGCTACTCCGGCTACGAGAACAAGGTGAAGACCAACCTGGACATGCGTGCCCAGACCCTGGAGGTGGAAGACTTCATCTACGAGGTCGTCGTGCCCATCGAGGAGGTCGTGGAAATCCGCGACGGTCAGCGCAAGCGCGTGAAGCGCAAGCTGCTGCCGGGCTATGTGCTGGTGCGCATGGACATCGACGATCGCTCCTGGTCCGTGGTGCGTGAGACCCCAGGCGTGACCAGCTTCGTGGGCAACGAGGGGCACGCCACCCCGGTGAAGCACCGCGACGTGGCCAAGTTCCTGCTGCCGCAGGAGACCACCCCGGTGGAGGGCGAGCAGGGCGAGCAGCCGGCCGCCTCCAAGGATGGCGAGCAGGTTGTGGCACAGCCCAGCAAGAAGCAGGCCCCCGTGGAAGTGGACTACCAGGTCGGCGAGGCCGTCACCATTCTTACCGGCGCGCTGGCCACCGTGTCCGCCACCATCTCCGAGATCGATGCCGAAAACGGCAAGCTGCAGGCGCTGGTGTCCATCTTCGGTCGTGAGACCCCAGTGGAGCTCACCTTCGACCAGGTGGAAAAGGTCAACTAGACCGCCGTGGGGCGTGGCTCGGCTGTGCTACAGCGGGGCCATGGCCTCTATTTGGTCTGACCTGCGCGAAGGTGTAAACTTTTCCTTCGCGTGTCTGCGCAGGCCTTCGTGGTGTGCGCAGTGCAGGCGCGGCGGCGTTGGCCGTTGGCGCACACACGCAGAACATACTGTCAATAAATCCCCGGTGGCTGAGTAAAGCTCGGCATCCGGACGCATCGGCCACATACGGGCGGGTTGAAACTAGCCAGTACCCGCTGTCGGCGGTGCGGTACCACGGAAGAGGTAAAGAAACATGGCTAAGAAGAAGAAAAAGGTCTCTGGCCTTATCAAGCTGCAGATCGAGGCTGGCGCCGCTAACCCGGCTCCCCCGGTCGGCCCGGCCCTGGGTGCCCATGGTGTCAACATCATGGAGTTCTGCAAGGCCTACAACGCTGCTACCGAGGCTCAGCGCGGCAATATCGTGCCGGTGGAGATCACCGTCTACGAGGACCGCTCCTTCGACTTCGTGCTGAAGACCCCGCCGGCAGCCAAGCTGCTGCTGAAGGCCGCTGGCCTGAAGAAGGGCTCCGGCGTTCCCCACACTGAGAAGGTCGGCTCTGTGACCTGGGATCAGTGCAAGGAGATCGCCACCACCAAGAAGCCGGACCTCAACGCCAACGACATCGAGGCTGCAGCCAAGATCATCGCCGGTACCGCCCGCTCCATGGGCATCGAGGTTAAGTAATACCTCCCCGGCCACCCTCGCGGTGGCCCAACGCCTTCCCGCACAGGGGAAGGCGAGTGGTAGGGCCCGCTCACGGCCCATCAACACCACAACATTCCATCGCACGTTTCAAAAACTTTAAGGATTGTGAAACATGAGCAAGAAGCACTCCCGCCGTTACCAGGAGCTCCAGTCCAAGGTGGACAAGGGCCGGATCTACTCTCCGCTCGAGGCCGCTCAGCTGGCCAAGGACACCTCCTCTGACAAGTACGACGCATCCGTGGACGTTGCCGTCCGCCTCGGCGTTGACCCCCGCAAGGCTGATCAGCTCGTGCGCGGCACCGTCTCGCTGCCGAACGGCACCGGTAAGTCCGTGCGCGTGGTTGTCTTCGCTGCTGGCCCGAACGCCACCGCAGCTGAGGAAGCCGGCGCTGACGTCGTGGGCTCCGAGGATCTGATCGAGAAGATCCAGGGCGGCTGGACCGACTTCGACGCCGCTATCGCCACCCCGGACCAGATGGCCAAGGTTGGTCGTGTGGCCCGCGTCCTCGGCCCCCGTGGCCTGATGCCGAACCCCAAGACCGGCACCGTCACCACCGATGTGGCCAAGGCTGTCAAGGAGATCAAGGGCGGTAAGATCGCCTTCCGCGTGGACAAGGCTGCGAACCTGCACGCCCTGATCGGCAAGGCCTCCTTCACCCCAGAGCAGCTGGCTGAGAACTACGGCGCGCTCATCGACGAGCTGCTGCGCCTCAAGCCCGCCTCCTCCAAGGGCATCTACCTGAAGAAGGTCACCCTTTCCGCCACCCAGGGCCCCGGCATCCCCGTGGACACCTCCGTGGTGAAGAACTACGCCGCCAAGGCTTAAAGTCTCCTTCTTCGTTCCGTCCCGCCCGCGTGCGGTGCGGAGCGGAATAGTCTGAGACATCACACCCCTGCCACTTCCCGCCAGCGCGGGAGGGTGACAGGGGTGTTGTGCGTCTGCGCCGAGCTTCGTTGCGGGCGCGGCTTAGCGGGCACCGGGGCCGCGGTGCGGGCAGTGGAGGGCCACCCACTGCAGTGCGGGCATAGTCCTCGCGCCTCTTAGTCTTTGACTCCCGCAGCGCGCAGCACGCGCTGCCTATCGAGGGGCTCGTCGATGGCCCGCTCGGCGGCCCGGATGATCGCCTCGATTTCTTTGCGCACGACCACCCGTACTGCTGGGTCGCGGGATTCTTCGCCCACAATGTGCAGCATGTCCAGCAATTCCACCAACACGCCCGGTTCCTGTGCGCCATAGCGTCGCATTTCTGAGACCCACTCTGCGAGCAGCTCCGCCTGGGTGCGTTCCGCGGCCCAGAGGACACAGCGCCCCTCCTCGTCCTCGTGCACCACCGGCTGCGGCGGGTGTGTGACGAGTGTGCGCAGCACGCTGGTGGCTTGTCCGATCGTATGCCGGGCAGTGGTGGGATCGTTGACTCCAGGCGAGAGCGCCCGCACCCCGATATCGAGCAGTTGGCGCAAGCCCAGTGCGAAATCGTTTCCGGAGACCCGCTCGAGGGAGAGGAAGATCGGATCCGGCATGTCTAGTGCGTGGGTGGCGTGCTGGGTAGCGCACCACCACATCGCCACCGGCTGCCCGGCGATGATCCTATCGCCCGGTTGGACATCGATCACCACTGTCGCCTCGTGTTCTTTCGCCCAGTCGGCCGCCGATTGGTGATCGACGCGCTGCACATAGCCGAAGCTCTCCGCGCACAGCACCGCCGCATGGCTGGGCGGTTCGGGGCGCTCAAAATACACGGCCGGGGTGTCGGTGGGCGGGGCGGTATCTGCGTGGGCGAGGGTGCGCTCCGCAGATTGCCTGATGATGGTGTCTACCCGCACCATGTCCACCACCCGAGAGACGTACCAGATGAAGGTGCCTAAGGCGATGAGCACGCCAAGCACGGCGACGGTGACAGCCAGTTGTGGCGGGGATTCCGCGTCCTTGTCCAAAGAACGCAGCACCAGCACGGCGTAGACAAAGTTGCCCACATAGACCGCGATGATGCCGCGCACCGCCGGCGATTCGATATAGTCGCGCAGCAATTGATGCGAGAAGTTGCCCGAGGCGACTTGCAGCACGATCAGTGTCATGGAGATCGTGGTGGTCAGCACCGTCATGGTGGAGGAGGCCACGAAGCTCAGCATGTCGGCGGCACCGTCGGTGTCGCCCGGCCACAAATACTGGGCGAGCAGGTACTCACCGGGCACATCCACTTCGGTGAGCACGATGGCAAGGACGGCCGCCACGACGCCGGTGACCGCCGCACCGGACCAGAGTTTCGCGCTGAGGAGGGTTTTCAGCGCATAGAAGAAACGTTTCACCTGCTCCATGCTACGGTCTGCGCAGGATGCTTATCGACGCCACCTCCTAGCGCCCCACCCAGGCGACTAACGGCTGGGCGGGCAGGGCTGTGCCGCCGAAATATGCAACAATCGAGGGTTATGAGTATTTCTACACGTCAGCGTCCCGTCCGCGCGAGCCTAGCGATTGCCGCCTCTGCGGTGCTGCTCGGCGCCGCCGGCTGCTCCTCTAATGAGGACGATGCTGTGACCGCAGCGAGCACCGAGGCCTCGAGCTCCGTATCGTCTGCGGATAGCTCCGCAGAAACCAGCACTGAGGTTACGGAGAGCAACGATGAGTGCGCCGTGGACCCGAACGCAGATGCGGTGCACCGCGCGGTGGCCCAGATCAACCAAGAAGAAGGCAGTTGGTCTTTCAAGGGGGATTCCAACTGGAATGCCTGCACCGATCTCACCTATGCCCGCGTGGATGAGGCCGATAAGCCCCTAGAGAACGCCGAGTCCGTACTGCTGCTCTTCCACGCCGGCGAGTACGTGGGCCGCGATGAGGGCAGCCCGCACATGATTGAAGAACTCAAGGCCGATCCGGAAGGCTACAGCATCGACGTCACCTACCGCGATGGCGAGGGCGGTGATAACGTGCTGCTCTACTGGAATGAGCAGGACAATGCCGTGGGCTATCAACGCTCTGTCCACAATTAGGGACACACCTATAATCAAATGGGTTAAGAATTAAGGGGTGCCGCTGATGAGAAGGGCCGGCGCTGTCTTGGCGCAGCTCGCCCTGTGGAGCATGCTCGGGGCCTGTGGTCTCGTCATCCTCTTTCCCCACTGGGCGCCCGCGCGATGGCTGAGTACTCGCCTCGGCGGCGCCCAGCTGATCGCCTTTCCCTATCTCATGGCTGCAGGCGGGCTCGTGTGCGGCCTCGTTCTGCTGCTCCAGGCGCTGTTGCGGCGCCGCACCGCCTTCCGGATTCTCGAGGGGATAGCGGGCGCGATAGCGGTGGCGTTGGCGACCGTGTTGGCCGTGGTTCCAGTGCCTGCGCCTGCTCGTGGCAGCCTGCCTGCACCGTCGCCGGATGCGGCCCCTGAGTTGACTGTGGTCACCTTAAACAGCCAAAACACGCTGTCTGCTGCCGGCTTTCAGGCTCTCGTGGCTGCAGCGGACCCCGATATCGTTGTCCTGCCGGAAGCAGAGCGCTCCCGCGTGGACGCCGCGGTGCAGGGCAGCGAATTTGAGCAGGCCTTGATCGATCCCGCCCCTGGGCACTCTGCACGAGGGCCGGTGGCCACCCAGGTACTTGTGCATCCGCGCCTCGGCTCGGTCGCCCCAGCCGATATTCCTTCCTTTGACCTAGAGTCGAAGGCGGCGATTATCACCCCGCATACGGGGCAGAGCTTCCATGTAGCCGGCGTGCACCCCGTGCCACCAGTGCCGTTTCTCATGGAGCAGTGGCGGCAGCAGACGCAGGCCTTCATACGCTATGGGGAGAAACTTCTCGGCCCCGTGCTCCTCGCCGGTGATTTCAATGCCACCCTCCGCCACGGCCCGCTGACCCAGCGAGAGCGGCTCATAGCCGCAAGCGAAGTATGTGGACGGAATGCGGTGGGGACGTGGCCTGCCCAGGTTCCCTTTGGCTCCACATGGCAGAGCCACCCCCTACGCACCTCCATTGATCACATCTTCGTCTCTCCCGAGTTTCATGTTCGGGGCTGTTCCACCATGCCCGTGGGGAACGCAGATCATCTTGCGTTCATCGTCCGCTTATCGCGAAGCTAGGGCACGTATAGGGCTCTGTAGAGCTGATTCAGGCCGTCCAGCAGGTAAGTATGGGGTAAAGCACAGTGTGCGCAATACTGTGTAACATCCCACTCATCGGACCTCTATGTCTGGGGCCACCTTCATATGTGCTGGTGGGTGATAAAAAGGCCATACGCTGGACGCATGACAGGATGTCGGCATATGTAAGGCATATCCATGGTTGGGTTGGTCACCCATGTGGCGAACACTTCCGATAGTTACCAAACCGTGATCTGTTTGGCCTTTCCGGTCGGACATACGAACTGCAAAAATAGGGCCCCATCTGGGATTTGCCACATATGCAGTGCCCGATCGGGCATTCTGTCAGGGGTGCGGCCAAAAAGTGGACATTTCAACAAGAATAAATGTTGTAAACACTGCGGGCTTGCCGCAGCCTGAAAAAGGTATTAGATTTCCACTTCATCGCCATAGACATCCCATGTGTGAGCGGGGTGTATGTGTTATGGCTCAAAAAACAATCCCGGTGTCCACGGGCGGTACACCTATCGCTCGGATCGCTGCCGGATCGAATATTGAAAAGCAGGAGAACATTGAACGCTTTAAGAACAAGCTGGGCGGCCGTACTGGTTGCCATCACCTTGCTCGTGGGAGTAATTGCGGTGAGCCTACCGGCCTCCGCTCACGCCACTGAGGAGCAGGACTACCGCGGCTTCAGTGCTGAGGCCCCATTCAGCCACTACCGCGTCACCGAATGGACCGGACAGAATGTTGCCGAGACTGACGGCGAGGTGGCATTCTGCTTCAATCAGCGCCTGCAGCCCCCGACCTCTGCGGAGTCGAACTATCCGGTACGCATGACCTCGTCCTATGATCTGCTCAAGGCCTCCAACAAGCCCGGTTCCGGGACGAGTTCGGCCTTCGATAACAGCGACGAGTTCAACGATGCCATTCTGCGCACCATCTACAATGGCTACGGCTTCAACGCAGCCGGTATCAAGGAGCGCTTCGGCCTCGATGACGGCGACTTCTACCACGCCACCCAGCTCGCTGTATGGCGCTACACCGACAACATGTTCACTGCCGGTGGCACCAAGGAGCCCAGCGCTGACTCCTTCGTCGTCGATGACATCGCTCGCCAGAACTTCAATGTGGCTCGCGCCGCTGCCGCCCTTGTCGGCCAAGATCCTGAGGTACAGCTGGAGCAGCACCCGGACGACGCCGTTATCCGCGTTTATGTGACTGATCAGACCCCGCGCCGTGCGGGCACCGTCGATGCCGCAGCCTTCCAGAACCTGCTTACCGTGGAGATGACCCACGGCAAGGATGGCGAGCGCGTGGTCGTGGACGATAACAAGAAGGAGACCCAGAAGGAGGAGGAGCGCACCCCCTCCGCTATGCGCACCACCGTCTCTGTTGAGGGTGAAAAGGCCTCCGCAGACGCAGCCGTGGAACTCTCCGCCGCCGAGGTGGACGAGGCAGTGCACGTGGTCGACACCATTGACTACGAAGGCTTTGAGGAGGGCAAGGAGTACACCTTCACCGGTGAACTCATGGACCTAGGCGATGATCGTGTTGTTGCTAAAGCCACCAAGGTGGAGACCGTGAGCGAGGCGAAGGGCAGCGTCAAGGTTGATTTCGACAAGGTCACCCTGGAGCCCGGCCACTCCTACGTTGTCTTTGAGAAGGCGGTACGCACCGAAGCCGGCGAGGTTGTCGAAGGCGGACACGAGGTTGTGCACCACGACCGCGAGGATCGCGCACAAACTATCGTCGTCAAGTCTGCCCCCGTTGAGGTGCCTGAGCAGACCACCTCTGAAGAGCCGATGCCGTCCCAGGCTCCGGAAAATCCCACCCAAGCTCCGGTAAAGCCCTCCTGCCCGAAGAGCCCCGATTGTGCTAAGCCTGACGAGCCCAAGAAGGACGAGCCCAAGAAGGACGAGCCCAAGAAGGACGAGCCGGCTAAGGAGACTGAGCGCGAGGAGGAGAAGCCCGAGACCACCGAGTCTGAGACCTCCACCCCGGAGGAGACCACCTCTGTGAACTCCGAGACCTCCGAATCCACCACCCCGTCTTCCACGACTCGGTCGGTGGCCGCTCCCGGTACCTCTACTGCAGAGAAGCCGATCCGTACTCAGGGTTCCGCACCTCACACCACGGTGCCTCACACCACTGCGGCTCCCTCGAAGTCGGCAGCTAAGGAAGAAAAGCGCCAAGGCTTGGCTAATACCGGTGCCTCGGTGATCACCATGAGCATCATCGCTCTCGTGATGATCTTCCTCGGCGGCACGCTCGTCCTGGTCCGACTGCGTACTCGCGACTAGGAGGATGCGTCGACAAGCGTCACGTGATTAATAAAAGCATAAGGGGCACAGCCTTCCACTGCGGGGGCTGTGCCCTTTGGCGTTCCAAGAAGTAGCCACAAAACTGTGGCGTGGATCTCATGGTCACGGTACGATAGGGTCCCATACCGTACACTTTGCGTTTCTCCACTGGGAGGCCCTATGACAATCGCCGCGGATGCAGACATCGTCATCGTCGGCGCTACGCGCACCCCTACCGGCCGTATGCTTGGCGCACTATCGCAACTCAGCGCCCCCGAGCTGGCGTCAATCGCCATGCGCCATGCCCTCGAGAGCGCGACTATTCCCGCCGCCGCGGTCGATGCAGTGATTCTCGGGCATGTGCTCAGTGCGGGCGTGGGGCAAAACCCCGCCAAACAGGCGGCATTAGCTGCCGGCATCTCTCCGCGGGCACACACCGCGAGCGTGAATAAAGTATGTCTTTCCGGTTTGAGCGCGATTATCGACGCCATCCGCATGCTGCGGCTCGGGGATGCCGAGGTGGTGGTGGCTGGTGGGATGGAGTCCATGTCACAGGCCCCGCATCTACTCATGGGCAGCAGACGGGGCACCACCTTCGGCCCGCTGCGCACCCTCGATCACATGAGTCACGACGGGTTGAGCGCGGCCGATCTACATATCTCCATGGGAGAGCTCGCGGAATCGCACGCGCAGCGCTATCCCGCGAGCCGCGAGGAGCAAGACGAGATGGCGGCCCGCTCGCATCAGCGCGCCGCCCGCGCCACGGCCGAGGGGTGCTTCGATGCCGAGATCGTTCCCGTTCTCGCCTCCTCCCGCGAGGGGGAGGTCCTGCTCAGCGAGGATGAGGGAATCCGCCCCGAGTGCACGGCCGATACCCTCGCGCGGTTGCGTCCCGCCTTTGCCGCCGAGGGCACGCTCACGGCGGGCAACTCCTCACAGATTTCCGATGGCGCGGCGGCGGTAGTGCTTACCCAGCGGCGTATCGCCGAGCAGCAGGGCTGGACTGTCCTTGCGGTCGTGAAAGCACACGGGCAGGTCGCAGGGCCAGATAACTCCCTTCAGGAACAGCCGGCGCAGGCATTACTGACCGCGTTGTCAGCCCAAGGCTGGCGGGCGAGCGATCTCGACTGGGTGGAGATCAACGAGGCCTTCGCCGCGGTGGCCGTGCACTCGGCGCGAGTGCTGGGAATCGAGCCTGCGATACTCAATCCCGATGGTGGGGCGATTGCCCTCGGCCATCCGATCGGCGCCTCGGGGGCGCGGCTGGTGGTGCACGCCGCCCATGCCCTGCACGCTGGGCGGGGCCAGCGGGCGGGAGTGAGCCTGTGCGGCGGTGGCGGCCAAGGCGAGGCCCTGCTGCTCGAGCGCGCCACATAGGGGGCGATCGCTCATGGAAGATTCCGTGCTCTATAAGCGCCGCCCACACGCGATGAGCAGGGGAAACGGCCTCGCCCAGCAGTTGTGCGTATCGTGGCAGATACACCGCCGTGGCGCGTTTCCCGAAGGGCGTTGTCCCACGAGCGAGCCAACAAATTACCTATCACTCTGAACTCGAAGGAGAGCCATGACCGAGACTATTGTGTGCGAGACCCGAGGCCGTGTTGGCCTGATTACCCTCAATCGCCCCAAGGCGCTCAACGCCCTCAACGATGCCACCATGCGCGAGGTCGTTGCCGCGGCCCAAGCCTATGACGCGGATGATGCCATCGGCTGCATCGTGATCACCGGATCAGAGAAGGCCTTTGCGGCGGGGGCGGACATCAAGGAGATGGCCGAGCAATCCGCCACCGACATGTACCGCAGCAACTGGTTTGCCGAGTGGGACGGGCTTACCGCCGTGCGTACCCCCGTGATCGCCGCGGTGAGCGGCTATGCCCTTGGCGGCGGCTGTGAGCTGGCCATGATGTGCGACTTCATCATCGCCGCCGAGTCCGCCCGCTTCGGGCAGCCGGAGATCAAGCTGGGCGTGCTGCCCGGCATGGGCGGTTCCCAGCGGCTCACCCGCGCGGTGGGCAAGTCCAAGGCGATGGACATGTGCTTGACCGGGCGGATGATGGATGCGGAGGAAGCTGAGCGCGCCGGCTTGGTCTCCCGCGTGGTGCCCACGGAGTCTTTGCTGGAGGAAACGCTCGCAGTGGCCGAGGAGATCGCCGCGAAGTCTCTCGTTGCCGCCACGATGGCCAAAGAGGCGGTCAATGCCGCCTTCGAAACCACCCTGCAGCAAGGCGTACTCTTCGAGCGCCGCGTCTTCCACTCGGCGTTCGCCTCCCAAGATCAAAAGGAAGGCATGGACGCCTTTGTAAACAAGCGCGACGCCGAGTTCACTCACCGCTAAAACCCGCCGCGATGGCACAGCACGCGCCCACCCCGAGCATTCGGGTGGGCGCTTGGTGCGTGCGTCCAGGTAACTAAGCGGCGGGGCCGCTTTTAGCCCTTGAGGGAGGGGAAGTCGCTATCGGCCCACTCTGTGGCCACCGTGGAGGCCCCGGCATCGGCCTGGTGGATGTCCATTTCTCGGCGCCGTAGATCCACGCGCCGGATCTTGCCAGAAACGGTCTTGGGAAGATCGTGGAACTCGAGGCGGCGAATCCGCTTATAGGGGGCGAGTGCGGCGCGGCAATGCCGCAGAATGCTCTCGGCTGTCTCGGCGGTGGGTTCATAGCCGGCCGCGAGAATCACATAGGCCTTGGGTACCGCGAGACGAATCGGGTCGGGGGAGGGCACCACTGCCACCTCGGCCACGGCTGGGTGTTCGATCACTGCGGATTCGAGTTCGAAGGGGGAGAGGCGATAGTCCGAGGCTTTGAACACATCATCAGCGCGGCCAATATAGGTGATATAGCCGTCCAAGTCGCGCTCGGCGATATCGCCAGTGTGGTAGAAGCCCTCGCGGAAGGTCTCGGAATTTTTCGCGGGATCGCCATAATAGCCCGGGGTGAGCCCGACGGGGCGGGGGTCGAGGGAGATACAGATTTCTCCATGATCGCCCTGCTCATCGGTGGCGGGGTCCTTTAATACGATCTCGAAGCCGGGCATGGGCCGGCCCATAGAGCCAGCCTTCACGGGATTACCGGGGGAGTTGGCGATCTGCAGCGAGGACTCGGTTTGGCCGAATCCATCGCGGATGGTCACGCCCCACTTCTTTTCCACATGGCTGATCAACTCTGGGTTGAGCGGCTCGCCGGCGGCCACCACCTTCCGTGGCGGGGTAGCGAGGAGATCCAGATCGGCCTGGGCCAGCATGCGCCACACGGTCGGTGGGGCGCAGAAGCTGGTCACCTTCTCCTCGTCCATCTTCTGCATCAGCGCGGCGGCGTCGAAGCGCGCATAGTTATAGAGGAAAATGGTGGCCCCGGCGATGAAGGGGCCGAAGAAGTTCGACCACGCATGCTTCGCCCAGCCGGGGGCTGCCACATTGAGGTGCACATCCCCCGGTTCGAGTCCAATCCAGTACATGGTGCTCAAATGGCCCACCGGATAGGAGGTGTGGGTATGCTCCACCAGCTTCGCCTTGGAGGTAGTGCCGGAGGTGAAGTAGAGCAGCAGGGTATCGTCCGCGCCGGTGGCTTCGCTGAGCTCGAACTCCGTCGGCGCATGGAAGGACTCGGAATACTGCACGGTGGGGTGGGAATGTTGCGCCGGTGGTTCATCGCTGCCGCCGGGACCGGTTTGGATCACGGTGAACTCGCCGTGTACGTCGTTGAACTTCTCGGCATCCTCGGGGTTAGCTACCACCCAGGACACCTCGGCGCGGTCGCTGCGGTCCTGCAGATCCGCCGCCCCGAGCATCGCGGTGGCCGGGTTGAGCACGAAGCCGCCGCGAATGCAGGCGAGCATCGTCTCCCACAGCTCCACTTGGTTATTGAGCATGAGCATCACGCGGTCGCCGCGGCGCATGCCGATCTGTTGAAACCACGCGGCGAGCTGGGTGCTGCGCTGCGCCAGCTCAGCATAGGTGCGGCGGGTATCGGAGCCATCAACCTCGGTGATCACGAGTGCTTCTCGCGTCGCGGAGTCGGGGTGGGTGGCGAGATAGTCGAACCAGTCGCTGGCAAAGTTGAAGGTCTCGAAGCGGGGCCAGTGGAAACCGGCGCGCGCTGCGTCGTAGTCCTGCTGATGTGCCACGAGGAAGTCGCGGGCCGCGAGAAAAGCGCGGGTGTTGTCGTTGGGGATGGTCGCCTGAGCCATGGGTACTCCTTCGCTGGGCGGGTGTAGCGCGGGTCAATATGCATGAGCCGATGTGATGTGAGTCTCAAGCCTAAACGAAGATGCCGCAAAATGATACGGTTTCGCTAAAAAATGTACTGATGCGTGCGTGGGCTGCTGGGAAGGGAGTCGGCAGGGCAGTGGAGTTGGTACTCTCCGAGGCATGATGCCGCATCGTCTCGCCCTTGGCCCTCTGCCCACCGATCTCGCCGCGTCCCTCCGTTGCCTCACCGTGCCCGCGCGGGAGGGTGCCGGCGAGCGGGAGCGTATCCCGGTGGAGGCCCCTTTCACTGGCCAGACGATTGCGTGGGTCTATGCCGGCACCGAGGAGGATGTGCTGGAGGCCTTCGCTCGGGCGCGCGCCGCCCAGGCCGCCTGGCGCACGGTCTCCCCAGCGCAGCGCCGCGTTATTTTTGAGCGCTTTCATGACGCCGTTCTCCGCCACCGCGACCTGCTCTGCGATATCGTGCAGCTGGAGACGGGAAAGAACCGCGCCTCGGCCTTCGATGAGGTCATGGACGTGGCCACCAATGCGCGCTATTACGCCCGCCACGCGGAGAAATTCCTTGCCCCGCGGCGGCGTCGTGGCGCCATGCCTGTGCTCTCGCGCTCGCGGGAGTATCACCATCCCCATGGGGTAGTGGGGCAGATCAGTCCGTGGAACTATCCGCTCTCCTTGAGTATCTGCGATGCAATTCCTGCCCTCTTGGCCGGTAATGCCGTGGTGCTCAAACCGGATAGTGCCACCCCGTTTACTGCATTGATCGCTTACCAGCTGCTTTTCGACGCTGGTCTGCCCCGCGATCTCGCGCAGATCGTGACCGGCTCCGGCGCGGTGGTTGGTGGCGCGGTGGCGCAGCAGTGCGATTATTTGATGTTTACCGGCTCGAGCGCCACCGGCGCACTCTTAGGGGAGACGGCGGGGCGCCGCCTGATCGGCTACTCGGCGGAGCTAGGTGGGAAAAACCCGATGATCGTGTGTGCCGATGCTGACCTCGACGCCGCGGTGCGCTGCGCCATCGATGGCTGTTTCAGCAATTCTGGCCAGCTGTGCGTGTCGATCGAGCGCATCTATGTGGAAAAGCCAGTGTATGCGGCCTTCCGTGATGCCTTTGTGCAGCGGGTTCAGCAGCTCTCCCACGTGCACGGTTTCGCATGGGATGCGGATATGGGCTCGCTGGCCTCGGCCACCCAGCTGGAGACCGTGCACTCCTTTGTGGAGGACGCCTGCGCCCACGGGGCACAGGTGCTCACCGGCGGCCGGGCGCGCCCCGATCTGGGGCCCTATTTCTATGAGGCCACCGTGCTCTGCGATGTGCCGGAGCAGGCGCGGCTACACACCGAAGAAGTCTTTGGGCCGGTGGTGTATCTCCAGCCGGTGGAGGATATGCAGGAGGCGATCGCCGCGGCCAATGACACGCGCTATGGGCTCAATGCCAGCGTGTGTGCCGCTCCCGCTACCGCCTGGGAGCTGGCGCCGCAGCTGACTTCAGGGTCGGTGGCGATCAACGATGGCTACACGGCCGCGTGGGCGGCGATCGATAACCCCATGGGTGGCAGGAAGGATTCTGGGCTGGCGCACCGGCATGGCCGCGAGGGCATGATGAAATACACGGCCGCCCAAAACATCACCGAGCAGCGCTTTCTGTCCATTCGCGGCCCGCAGCGGCTCTCCCGTCGCGCCTATGCGCGGATCATGACGGCGGCGCTGCGCCTAGGCAAGGCGCTGCGGGTGTTGCCCTAGGCTGACTCAGCTCGCGTCGATACCGTGCAGGATGATCCCGCCCAAGACCTGGTAGGTGTCTTGAATGGGCAGGGTGTGGGCATATTCCCCCGCTTGGATGTGGGTCATGGTGGTGTCGATAAGCGCCGCTAAAAAGGAGGCGGGGACCTTGCGAAACTCCCCTGCCTGCATGCCGTCGGTGATGATGCGCTGGATTTGGGCGGTGGCCGCGCGGGTATTGGTCACGTAGACCTCGGTGGCCACCGGCAGCGTGCACATATCGTGCATGAATTCTTGAGACGCGGGCTGCAGGGCCTCGGACATGGCATTGAAATAGCGTTCTAGTGCTTGTCGACGGCTACCCGCATCCATGATCGCCGCAGTCGTGTGCTGGGCCACGTCCCGAAAGAAACTCACCAGAACTCGGCGGATGATCTCATCGCGCGTTCGGCCCACCGCATAGATGGTGGACTTCGAGCAACGCAGGGTGCGCACCGCTTGATCGATGGTGAAATCAGCGAAACCGTGGGCGAGAAAATCCTTGCGCAAGGTGGCAAAAAGCTCCTGCTGGCGTGGGGTCAGCGGGGCGGTGACGGGGGTGCTACTGGTCATGAAGTGAGGGGGCTTTCTAGCGCAAGATATCGGCAAAGGGCTGTACATTCCACGCAGCAACTGTACAATTCCTGAGTAAACCGTACTTTGTGGTCTAGGACACACACATGCTGTTGTGGCTTTGTCCTTGTTTCATCTTAGGAGCACCCCATGTCCCACTCGCACGCCGGACTCCCTACTGATCCCGCCCTGCTCGCGAAAGCGCACATCCCCGAGGCCGATATCCTCGCCGTGGCACACATGCTGGACGAGCAGGAGCGCACCCGCCTCACCGCCCTTCACGATGTTCTGCAAACACAGGTTCGCCCCGTGGTGGGCGAGTACTGGGACCGCGAAGAGTTCCCCTTCGATCTACTGCCCCTGCTCGCCGAGCATGGATTAGGCGAGCTCGAGTGTTCCGGCACCTCGCGACTGTTCAAGGGGCTCGCCTATGCCGAGGTTACCCGCGCCGATGTGTCCCTCTCCGCGCTGGTCGGTATTCATAATGAGCTGGTCGTGGATCTCATCAGCCAGCTCGGCTCCGACGAGCAGAAGAACGCGTGGCTGCCGGGGCTGCGGCGCTTCGACTCCCTCGGCTGTTTCGCCCTCACCGAACCGGAGCATGGTTCCGACGTGGCAGGGGGCCTTGCTTTAAGTGCCGAACGCACCGCATCCGGCTGGGTACTCAATGGCGCCAAGCGCTGGATCGGTGGCGGCACCTTCGCCGACTTTGCCATCCTCTTCGCCCGCGATGTTGCCGATAGGCAGGTCAAGGGCTTCATCGTGGAGTTGGACGCGCCCGGTATCACGCGAAGCAAAATCTCGCGCAAGATGGGCCTGCGCATCATGCAGAACGCGGACCTCGTCTTCGACCAGGTGGAGGTGCCGGACTCCGCGCTCATCCCTGGGGCGGCATCCTTCGCTGCCACCAATGAGATGCTGCGCAACTCCCGCGCTTGGGTGGGCTGGCAGGCCGCCGGAATTCAGCTCGCCATGTTTGATCGCGCCCGCCACATCGCGCTGACGCGGGAGCAGTTTGGCACCCCCATCGCCGCCTTCCAGCTGGTGCAAGAACAGCTCACACGAATCCTCGGCAATGCCACTGCCACCGTGTCCATGATGGCCTCCATCGCGCGGCTGCAAGAAGAGGGCGCCTTCGATATGGCCCACGCCGCGCTGGTCAAAGCCACCGGCACCCGCCTCGCCCGGGAATCGGCGCAGCTTGCCCGTGCTATCGGTGGCGGCAACGGCATCCTCACCGACTATGAGGTATCCAAACTGCTCAACGATGCCGAGATTCTCTACACCTACGAGGGCACCTATGAGATCAACTCGCTCATTGTTGGTCGCGCCGTCACGGGCATATCCGCCTTCGTCTAATAAGCCCCATACAGACTTAAGGAGCAGCCATGCAGATTGAATCAGGAACCGTCGCCATCATCACCGGAGCAGCCTCCGGGCTGGGGGCGGCGACCGCCCACCACCTGCAGCAGCGAGGCATGATTATCGCGGCTTGTGATCTCCCCGATGCTATCGATGCCTGTGAACAGCCGCTCGAAGGGGCGCACTACATTCCGGTGGATGTCAGCGACCCCGAGCAGGTGAGTGCTGCGGTGGACGCCGCCGCCCGCCTCGGCGAGATCCGAGTGGTGGTGACCTGTGCTGGGATCGCGCCCTCGATGCGCATCGTCGGCCGGGCAGGCGCCCACGATCCCGAACTCTTCGCGAAGGTGATCAACATTAACCTCTGCGGCACCTTCTCGGTGGTGGCAGCGGCCGCGGCCGCGATGGCTCAGCAGGAACCAGTGAACGAGGACGGCATTCGCGGCGTCATCCTCATGACCGCCTCGGTGGCGGCATTCGAGGGGCAGGTGGGCCAGGCAGCCTATGCGGCCTCCAAAGGCGGCGTCCATGCCCTTACCCTCACCGCCGCCCGCGACCTTGCCCGCAGCGGTATCAGGGTGAACGCCATCGCGCCAGGCGTGGTGGCTACCCCAATGATGGCCGCGATGCCAGATAGTGTGCGCGAAGAACTCGAAGCGCGCGTCCCCCTACTGGGGCGCATGGCACACCCGAGAGAATATGCCGCTCTCGTGGAGAGCATCGTGGAGAACGACTACCTCAATGGAGAAACAATTCGCCTCGACGGCTCTTTAAGGATGCCACCGCAGTAGTCAATAACTCATGCCTAGGCCTGGCGCCGCCGGAAGGGAATATACGTAACCGCGCGGACAGGAATGTGGGGAAAGAAACGGCGAGAAAAGACAATCGCCACCCCTTGTGCCTGGAGTACTGGGCGCTAAGAAACAGCGCCCCAGACCAGCGGTGGCGTCCGAGAGAATCACGAGATTCTCCCCGTGTAGGGCGCATAGTCCGCTCCGCAGCCCCACCCTCCTGTGGCCGGAGAGACAGGCGCGTGATTCGAAGATGCGCTCGCGGCTCGGGGTGTCCGAGCTCAAGCGAGGGCGCGGACCTGCGCGGATGCTGGAACTAATCGGTGTTCAGCATCTTCACCTGCTCCTGCTCGGGAGCGGGTTCCATCTTGCCGGCGGCGGTGGCCTTGCGGTAACCGGCGATCTCGCGGCGTAGCGGCCCGGCCAGCAGGTAGATACCGAGAATATTGGGGATGGCCACGAAGAAGAAGGCGGCGTCGGAGAAGCGGACGACGGTGTCCAGCGACACAGCTGCGCCCACCACGATCATGATGAGATAGCCGATCTTATAGGCCATCTCGGCCTTCTTGCTGTTATTAAACACATAGCCGGCGGCCTTCTGGCCGTAGTAGGCATAAGACAGCAGAGTGGAGAAAGCGAAAATCACAATGCACAGCGAGAGCACATAGGTAAAGCCCTGGTTCACGGTGGCAAAGGCACCGGTGGCCATCATCACGCCCTCATCGCTGGGGTTCTGGTACACACCAGTGGTGATGATCGCCAGGGAGGTGAGAGTACAGACCACAACGGAGTCGACGAAGGGTTCCCATGCGGCGGTCAGGCCCTCCTCGGTGGCGTTCTGGTTCTTGGTGGCGGAGTGCGCGAAGCCGGCAGTGCCGACACCGGCAACGTTCGAGAACAGAGCTCGCTGGATACCGATCACCATCACGCCGATCACACCGCCGGTCACACCCTCAGGGGTGAAGGCGCCGGAGATGATGAGGGAAAAGGCGCTTCCCAGCTGGCCAAAGTTCACTGCGAGCACGGTGAGAACACCCACCACGTAGAGCACGGCCATCAGCGGAACCATGCGGGAGGTCCAATTGGAGATGGACTGGATGCCACCGATGATGACCACGGCAGCGGGGATGGCGAGGATGACGCCAATCAGCCACGCATTGCCGCTGAAGAAGCTCTCCGAACCACCGGTAATTTCGATAACGTGCAGGGCCACCTGGTTTGCCTGGAAGATATTGCCGGCACCGAAGGCGGCAATGGCGAAGCCGATGGCGTAGGTCATGCCCAACACCTTGCCCAGCTTGGCCTTACCCACGGAGGCGAGGCCATCGCTGAGGTAATACATGGGGCCACCAGAGATGGTGCCATCGCTATTCACGCGACGGAACATCTGGGAGAGGGTGGCCTCGGCCATCTTGACGGCCATGCCGATCACACCGGCGAGCACGATCCAGAAGGAAGCACCGGGGCCGCCGGCACCAATGGCCACGGCCACACCGGCGATATTACCGAGTCCCACCGTTCCGGCGAGCTCGGTAGCAAAGGCTTGGAAGCTCGTCACCTCGCCCGGATCAGATTTCTTGGCCAGCCGGCCGCGAATAACGTGCATGGTTTGCGCCGCATCCCGGATGGGGCGGACGCGGAGGAAGAATGTGCAGAATAGCCCCGCGAGGAGTAGCCATACGACCACGAGCGGGAGCTGGGCGCCGCCCACGGGGATGGAGAAGAACACGACCTTCTCCATGATGTCCACGATTGGTCCGAACACGGACTGAATGACGCTGTCGACTGATTTCGCTTGCGACAAGGTGACGTAATCCATCACCATGAATCTCCTTTCACATGAGCACGCACGGCGCCGGAGCGACGCCGTGGTGCAGTCTTCTTTGCCTAGTTTGTGCCTCACTGCATAGGCACACGGCCCTGAGACGTGGAGCTCAGTTTATGTTATATATAACCGAAAGGCACAAGTTATGGGTCCTCATACGTCAGATATGAGGCGATAGAGGAGGCGTGTATGTCCGCAGTGGAGGGCCTTGGTGGCGAGGAGGAGCAGTCGTGGGGCACCTATAAGGCGTGGGTGGAGACACATATTCGGCTCTTGCTGTTGCAAGGAGATATGGAGGTGGGGCAGATCTATTCGGCGAATGCCATGGCTAAGGAGCTGCAGGTGTCCAACTCGCCGGTGCGAGAGGCCATGATGAGCTTGGCGGAGCGTGGCTTGCTGGAGCTGGTGCGTAATCGTGGTTTCCGCGTGGTGCGGCTCGGCAGTACGGATGTGTGGGAGATCTACCAGCTACGTCGGCTTTTGGAGGTAGAGGCCGTGCGCACGGTGGCGGCAGCGCGGCTCACATCAGAGCAGGTCGCGAACGTAGAGGAGTATGCGGCCCATGTCGATGAACTGTCGGCGGGGGCGAGTGCTGGAGGCATGTTCGACTATCTCGAAGCGGATCATCACTTTCACCTCTACCTGGTATCGCTGACGGGAAATCAGCGTTGGGTGGAATTGCTGGGGCGGCTGCGCGATCAGTGCTGGGTGAATGGGTTGCATATGCATGCGCCGCACTATGCCTCGACGGCGACCGCGCCGGCACGCCATATCGACATCGCGGATGCGGTCATCACCCGTGATGTGCGGCGGGCGGTGCAGGCGGTGGAGGCACATCTGGACTACCTGAGAATGGCGGCAGCGGACAATATCTAGCGCGCTATCGCAACGCCGCCGATTGTGGCGATCCCCGCCCGCGCGGACTATGGTCTAGCGCACTTCTAGGCGTCTAGTTATCGATAACTGGCCCATATTTCTGTGAGGGTGATAAATGCACCGCGCTTCCTGGGGTGCCATGGGGGCATAGTTCTCTCAGCTTTGCCCCATGTTGGGGCCGTCACCGATACTAGGTGTGGGCCTACTTAACTCGGATAGGCGGCGATACCCCAATAGGGAAATACCGCCTTGGAGGTCGCCACCATGGCCTGGCAGCGCTGCCCGCCGATGACTTCGGTGGGCTCCACCCCCGCCAGATCGGCCCACGAATCGCCCAGCGTGGTCGAGGTAGGCACCACCCCGTGGCGATGCACCCTGCTCTCCCATCCGGCGGGCATGGGCGTGGCCATGTCGAGCTCCACCCCAGCGACTACGGCCACGAGCGCCGCCCAGCTGCGAGCCAGCGAGTCCCGGTGATAGCCGCCACCGCCCAAGGCCAC
Organism: Corynebacterium sp. 11A; assembly: GCF_008930935.1. Classification (NCBI taxonomy): domain Bacteria; kingdom Bacillati; phylum Actinomycetota; class Actinomycetes; order Mycobacteriales; family Corynebacteriaceae; genus Corynebacterium; species Corynebacterium sp. 11A. Next base: position 130,501 of record NZ_PQMR01000002.1, on the reverse strand, counting down.
CCAGCGGCCCTGGGCATAGCGATCCGCCCACCGCCGCACCGAGCGCGCGGTCATCTCCATGGCGTTGACCGACAGCCCCATGTGAGTCAGCGGGTCGGCGCGATGCGGGTCGGCACCATGCTGGGAAATGATGATCTCTGGGGCGAAGCGCTGAAGCAGCGGCGGGATGATGCCGTGTACTGCGCGCAGCCATTCCCGATCCGTGATGTCTTTTTCCACGGCCACATTGACCGCGGTGCCTAGGGCCTGAGGTCCACCGATATCCCCGGCGAATCCGGTGCCGGGGAAAAGATACAGCCCCGATTCGTGGACTGAGATCGTGAGCACCCGTGGATCATCCCAAAACATCTGCTCCACCCCATCGCCGTGGTGGGCATCGACGTCCACATAGGCCACCCGCTGGGCGCCATGGCGCAGCAGCCACTCAATGGCCGCGGCGGCGTCGTTAAGCATGCAAAAACCAGAAATTCCCCGTCGCTGCGCGTGGTGGAGCCCGCCGGCAATATTGACCGCCCGCGTGCAGTGGCCCTCCCACACCAGCTGCGCGGCGGTGGTGGATGCGGCCACGATATCGAGCGCCACCTCGTGGATCCCGGCGGCGAGGGGATTGTCCTCGGTGCCCCAGCCATAGCTGGGATTGGGAGTGAGCTGGCCGAGAGCCGCCAGATAGTCGGGGTCGTGGATCCGGCGCGCCTGTTCGCGGTGCTGGGGCAGCGGAACGGCGGTATCACAGAGCGGCAGCACGCCAAGATAGTCCGCCAGCTCCACGGCCAGCCGTACCCGGTCTGGGCCCATGGGGTGCTGGCGCCCAAAGCTATAGTTGAATAGCGTTTCCGAGTGCAGCAACACAGGTCGGGACATGGCGCATCACATCGCTCGAATCAGGGGATCGCGGGAGCGGGACTGTGGCTGCACCACGGCGCGGGCCCCCACCACCTGGGCGCCGTGGGGGCTGGCGATCACTGGCGTGAGTTCGATCTCCGCGACGCTAGCCAGATCGTCCTTCAACTGGGCGAGCTGCACAATAATGCGCTGCAGCGCGCTGATGTCGGTGGCCTCTGTGCCGCGATAGCCGGTGAGCAGTGGGGCAGTGGCAAGGTGGGTGATCATGGCGCGGGCCTCCGTCTCGCTCAGGGGAGGGGTGCACCAGCGACGATCCTCATTCAACACCGCCGCGGCCGAGGTCAGCCCCAGCGAGATCATCGGGCCCAGCACGGGGTTTTCGATACCGCGCACATTCACCGCAGTGCCGGTGGACACCGTCGGCTGCACCACCGGGTGCAGGACCTGGACGGCCTCCTCGGCGGTGGCGGCCAGCCCCAGCTCCACGCCCAGCTGGCCGAGCGCATCCCAGGCGCGGCGCAAGGAGGCAAGATCGTTGATCGCGCGGTGAATGGTGTGTAGCTCCGGGCGGCCGCGCACCTGGGCGGCGGTGGCTTTCAGCACCACATTCCAGCCGAAGCCCTCAGCGGCGGAGTGGGCCTCATCCACTGTGCGGGCCGGCTCCCAGTGCACCAGCTCAATGCCATAGCAGGACAACAGCTCCGCACAGTCCTCATCGCTGAGTGCCCCGCCCTCCGGCGCGGCCGCGAGCGCGCGCTCGATCACGGCGGTGGCACGTCCGCGGTCGAACCCGGCGCTATCCGGCTGCTCATAACGCTGCTTCGCCTTGATCTCGGCGGTATCCACGATCACCCCGAGCGCCTCGAGGGCATCGGCATAGTTCCGAAAGAGCGGCACCCCAGAGCACCCAGTGTCCGCAGAGAGGTAGGCAAGACGCTCATCGAAGCCCACCACGGCGGCAAGGAGCGGAATAGCGGCATCGGCGGCGAGGGCGTGCAGCTGCGGCAGCACGGGGGCGATGATCGGCTCGCTGATCTCTACCGCGGCACACAGCACCGCATCGCAGCCGCCACGTAGGGCCTCCGCGGTGGCGGCGACCAGTCCCGCCACTGGTTCCCCGCGGACGGTGACCGCCTCGGCCACCAGCCCGAAACGGCTCGCGGCCTGGGCCATCTGCTCGCTCAAGCCCGCCGAGTTGGAGATCACCTTTACCTGGCGACCGCGCGGCGCCGGTTGGGAGGAGAGGATGCGCGCGATATCGAACATGGTGTCGCGCCGGGAGACCACCATCGCCCCAGTGCGGCGGATGACTTCATCGAAGGCGGCGGCAGGGGCGTGCACCTCTAGGCTGTGCCTCTCGGCATCGTGAACCTCGGCACTGGGCAGTGCCGAGCGCAACGCGCGGGAGGGGCTAAACACCACCACATGCTTATCCACGGCGAGGCGGCGGAGCAACCGGAAGAACTTGCGCGGGTTGCCGATGGCGTCGAGGCTCAGCAGCGCGATGGAGGTGGCCTCATCTGCGCTCCAATACTGGATCACGTCATTGCCGGTGACATCCGCGAAAGCGCCGGAGGCGAGAAAAGAACTAATACCGATGTTGAGCTCCACCGCGCGGGCGAGAGCTAGGGTGGCCACCCCGGCAGACTGGGTGAACAGTCCCACCGGCCCACGCTGCGGGAGGGGTGCCGGGGTGGCGTTGAGGCTCACCTCGGGGTCAGTATTGATCAGGCCGAGCGAAGCCGGGCCGAGGGCGCGTATGCCGCGGGCGCGGGCCGCACTCAGCACGTGGTGGGCGTCCTCGCTACTCAAGGAGGGATTCTCGCCTCGCGCCAACACCACGATGCCCGTCGCCTCTTTCGCCGCGGCGGTGGCCAAGAGTGCGTCAAAGCTCTCTTGCTCATAGTGGGCCACCACCAAGTCGATGGGGCCAGGAATGGCGGCGAGCAGATCGGGGGCTGCGGGGGCCGCCGGTGCCGAATCCTCCGCCGCCGGTGCGGGCGCGTGCCCCGGCCCCGTGCTCACATGCACCTGCCCCCGGAAATGTGAGGAGAAGATGCGGCTAATGAAGGCCTGCATTCTGTCGCTATCGCCCACCACCGCTACGGAGCGCGGGCGCAGCAGTCGCGAAATCGCGGCGGCCTCGGATTTCTGCTCGCGTTGCAGCATCACCTCGCGGGAGCGGTCGGTGGGATCGATGTGAAAATCGACGGTGATAAAACCGTCCTCCAGTTCAGGACGAACCTCATAGCCGGCGCGGCGAAAGACGTGCACCATCGCACGGTTCTGGGTGAGCATCTCCGCGAAGAAGCGCTCGACCTTATTATCGCGGCCCGCCTGTGCCAGATGTTCGAGCAAAATATTGGCCGCGCCTTTGCCTTGGGCATCGTCCTGGACCAAGAAGGACACATCGGCCACGCGCTGCGGTAGGAGCTTGTCCACCACCCCGTAGTGGGCGGTGGCGATAATCTGCTCGCGCATGGTGAGCACCAGCGTGACCGTATCGCGGTGATCCACCTGCACCCAAGAGTCCAAATCGCTCTCGCTGAGGGTGGGGTGGGCGCTAAAGAACCGCAAGTATTTCGAGGCATCGGAGACGCGCGTATAAAACTCCACCAGCAGCGGGCGGTCGCTGTCGCGTACTGCGCGGACGGTGGCCACGCTGCCGTCATAGAGGATCACATCCGCGTCCCAGGGGGCGGTGTTATCCGCGCCACGGGAGGGCTGTGCTGCGGGAGTGTGCTGGGGGCTCATAGTTTCACTCTAGCGAAGTAAAAGTATTCTGAGTCACACTTTGTCCGGGTGGCTGCTCAGCGGCGGTACTCCGCACTTATGTCGCTGAGGTGCGCCGGTGGCGGCGGGGATAGCGGGGCGCGGCCATCGCGCGGAGCGCGGGGTTGAGCGCATGGTGAAAGGCGAAGACCTCGGTGGGTGGCGCTAGCTCTAGCCGTTGCATGCAGGCGGCGAGCAGTTCGGCGGTGGCGCGCGCATCAGCGAGCGCGGTGTGTGCGGCGGCATTGTCAATGCCGGCCATCTCTAAGAGGGTGCGCAGGCTGCGAGAAGGGGAACTGGGATAAGCCGCGCGTCCGAGCACGCAGGTATCGAGGTAGTGGCAGCGAAGCGGCGCGAATTCCACCTCCACCGCCGCAAACTCGCGGCGCAAAAAGCGCAGATCAAAGGGTGCATTATGAGCGACGAGGACGCGCTGATCGAGCAGCTCGGCCAGCTCGGCGGCCACCTCGGCGAAGCGCGGGGCATTGCGTACATCGGCGGCGCTAATACCATGGATCGCCGTGGTGGGAATGGCGCAGCCCGGCTGCACGAGGCTTTCCCATTCCCGCAGGATCGTCCCTCGCGCATCGCTGATGACCACCCCGATTTCCACCACCCTGTCACGAACGCCCAGCCCGGTGGTCTCTAGATCGACCACAGCGAATTCCACATCCGCATAGGGCCTATGGGCCGGGGTGGCGGGCATGGCAGATCTCCTGAAGGCAGTTGGTAGCGGGTGGACATCTGTGAGTGTAGGCCCCGGGGTAGACGGCGGGCACTGCTGGGCGCACGGGTGTGCGAGGGCCGGTGGGGTGTGGGGCTGCAAGCGTCGATAAGCGAAGGAACGCTGAGCATATTTGACTTCTGCAGCGACAAGGGGATAGGTTAAGCAGTCGAAGTTTGAGCGGCTCGCCTCATCGGCGGGTCGCGACAAGTTTCACCGAAGACCGTCGGTCATCCGCCCAGCTTGGGCGGGTCGAAGGTGCTGAAGTGCTTCAGCCGGCCCACGCAGGAGACACTTGGAATCATGCCTTTCAGTAGTGAAAGGGATATGCCCTGTGCTCTTGCACGGGGCTTTCTGCATCTGTGGGAAGCCTCGGCGGAAACGACACAAGACATATTGAGGAAGGAGGCGAAGTAATGGCTAACCCGAAGAACGCATCGGATCTTGCGGAGCTCAAGGCTCGCTTTGAGAACGCAGACTCCATTTTCGTCAGTGAGTACCGCGGCCTGTCCGTGGCTCAGATGACTGAACTGCGTCGTTCGCTCGGCGAAGATGTCCAGTACTCCGTCGCCAAGAACACCCTGATGAAGCTGGCTCTCAAGGATGCCGGCGTCGAGGGCCTCGACGATGTTTTCACCGGACCCACCGCAGTCGCCTTCGTTAAGGGCGAGGCAGTTGACGCTGCCAAGGCGATGAAGAAGTTCGGCGAAGACAACAAGGCTTTCGTCATCAAGGGTGGCTTCATGGACGGTGACGCGCTCAATGCTGAGCAGGTCTCCGCTATCGCTGACCTGGACAACCGCGAGGTCACCCTCGCGAAGCTGGCCGGCGCCATGAAGGGCAGCTTGGCAAAGGCCGCTGGCCTGTTCAACGCTCCCGCTTCTCAGGTGGCTCGACTCGCTGTCGCGCTGCAGGAGAAGAAGGAAGACTAACCCTGAACTTTTGCAGCTTGTCGACGCCATCCCGGCGGCGACATACCGCGAAAGTACACACTCATTACACCTAGATTCACCTCGGCGGCCGCGCACTAGCGCCACCGCTGGGGAGGAACACTACCGAAAGGATTGCCATCATGGCTAAGCTCACCAAGGACGAGCTCATTGAAGCTTTCAAGGAAATGACCCTCATCGAGCTCTCCGAGTTCGTTAAGGAATTCGAAGAGGTCTTCGACGTCACCGCCGCTGCTCCGGTTGCCGCTGTTGCTGCTGCTCCGGGCGCTGAGGGTGCCGCTGCTGCTGAGGAGAAGGACGAGTTCGACGTCGTTCTCGAGGACGCTGGCTCCAAGAAGATCGGCGTTATTAAGGCTGTCCGCGAGATCGTCTCCGGCCTGGGTCTGAAGGAAGCCAAGGAGCTCGTTGAGTCCGCTCCGAAGGCTATCATCGAGGGCGCTAACAAGGACGACGCTGAGGCTGCCAAGACCAAGCTCGAGGATGCCGGCGCTAAGGTCTCCCTCAAGTAAGGTCATTTCCTTTTCTCCGCTGCCGCCGCGCGTGGCAGCGTGAGAAGGTACATGCCTAAAAACCTCCCCGCACTGTAGGTGCTGGGGAGGTTTTTGCTGTGCCCGAGGGCGTGCGGCTAGCGCTCTACGGCGTGCAGCGTGGCGGTGTCGCTGATGAGCGGGGCCGCCAGATTCTGCACCGGGGAGTTGATGATCTCCATGGTGTTCGGGGTGACCTTCAGATACACCTGATGGAACTGCTCATCGCCCAGATAGTCCCGCAGGAAGCGCGTCAGGGCGGGATCGCTGGCCGCGGCGCTGCGGGTGGCCTCGGGCACCTCAAAGGCGGCCATATAGTTGCGCGGCACAGCCTGCACCAGCCCCGCCGGGCGTGGCCCAAACTCACCCTCGATGGGCAAGGTGCGCATACTCAGCGCCGAGCCGAGACGGCCATCGATAGTGTGCAGCACGAGGGGATAGCGGCGCCCGTTGATCTGCAGGTCCACCTCGCGGGAGGGCGAGGCATAAGCAAACTCATCTACCTCCAGGCGGGCGGCGTCGCTGAGTGATCCCGCATAGGAGAAGGGCGAGGCAGGGGCGAGAGTCTCGTGGGAGCGATCATAGGAGGAGTTCTCCAGCAGCGTGCCCTGCAAGGGCGCGTCGGTGGGGGTGAACTCCCACTCGCTGGCGCGCAGCTGCTTATGCCAGTAGCCGGTGCGGCCTGCGTGGCGGCCCTCGACCCGCAATTCCCGCTGCGCCGAACCAGAGGCGGTGGAGTGGATAGAGATGCGGTCGGTGATCTCGCCGGGAATATGCGGCTGCTGGGCCCAGTCCTCGGCTGGCAGCCCAATCGGGGCGGTGCGAGGATCCAGCCGGTGGCGCAGCGCATCGGGCGCGGCGGGGCGAGCATCCTCGCCCCACGTGTAGCGGAACTGGGCCGGATCGGAGCCGTTGATATCAAAATCCGAAAGGCGAGTGTACATATCGCCGTACTTATTGGTGACAAAGATGACCGAGCCGCCAGCACTGATGCTGTGCACGCGGAAACGCGAGTTCAGTGGGGTGCCCACCTCATAGGAGTAGTCGCGGGCCAGCCACGGATCGAGGGTGTAGATCCGCGAGCCATCCTCGCTCAGCGCCACCACCTGGGTGACCTTCGCCAAAGAAATCGGCTGCTGCTTGCCATCGGGGGTGTCATACCAGCGGTCGGTGTGTGTGCCGATCACGCTCAGCGCCCAGCGGCCAGGCTCCGTGGTGGGAGAGCGATGCCCCTTACCTAGCCAGACCGGCCCACCCCAGGCCCGGATCCAGCCCCAGCGGCTGGGGCTGGATAAGAGATTAGACAGGGTGTACATCCAGCCCGCGTCATCGAGGGCGACCAGCGCATCTTCGTTGAGCGAGATGCCCACGATCTCCCCGCGCAGGCATTCGGGAGTGGGCAGCTGCCGCCAGACCGGATCTCCCACATGGCGCACGGCAAGCTCGCCGTGGCGCAGCGCCACCTCCACCTTGTCATTAAAGCCCTGGGTATTATCGCGCAGCACCACCTCCTCGGGAAGTCCCGCGGGATCGACCACCGGCAAGTCCTCATAGCCCACATCGCCGAAATCCGGCGGCACCAGCCCCAAGGGGAACTGCCCATAGCCCTGGGCCGGATTACCCAGATGCGGCACACAGGCGCGGGCGCCAGGGGAGTCGGGAAGAACCGGCTGCGGGCTGTCGCTCACGGCCTGGGCGGTGGCGGTGGGCACGAGCGCGAGCGTGGCGCAGAGGGTGAGCAGGCGGCGGCGCAGTGCTGAGGTCATGGGGAGAACTCCTTGGTTGCAGGCGGCGCGGATGGTGGGCGCAGGGGTGGCCGGGGTGCAGGGCTAGCCGATATTCTCCCGCTGCACATCGTGCAGCTCGGAGTCAGACGCCAAGCCCTCGCCGGTGTAGATGGCCTGGGTGCGCTCGGAGTTGCTCAGCACATACTCGCTGAAGGAGAGCACCAGACCGCCGTACACGTTGTGTTCTGGGGCATCCACGAAGGTGCCGTGGAAGGCATTGTTCACGGTGGCGCGCCACTTGGGGCCGCGGGCGTTGGTGTAGAGCAGCTCGGAGAGCGGGTGGGCCACCAGGGTCTCGTGCTCGGCGAAGAGCACCAGCGCGGGCTTGGTGGTGGGCTCGGAGGCTAGACCGAAATCCGCAGGGCCGGGGTTGACTGCGGTCACGCCACGGACGGTGAAGTTCTCATCGCCTGCGGCGTGCATCGCCGGTCCGAGGCTTTCGGCCACGCGCATCACAGAGCCGCCGCCGGCGGAGTGGCCGACGAGCACGGTGCGGGAGGTGTCAATCTTGCCCTGCAGCGGGCCCGGGCTGGTGGCGGCGTCGATCGCGGCGGTGGCGGCCAGCTCCACTTGGTAGCCGAACCAGTTGACCCAGGTGTATCCGATGGCCACCACATAGCCGTGGCTGGCGTAGAGCTCGGCTTGGCGAGAAACCATGCCCGGCTCGGCGCCGATGCCGGGGGAGAGCACGATCAACGGTGCGGGATCAGACTCGGCGATGTCTGCCGGGTAGACCAGCTGGGAGCCGATGGGGGATTCCGGTCCGGAGGGCCAGGTGCCATAGCAGGGCGCCTGCGAGTTCGCTCCGTTCTGGTAGCGCAGTATCGAGTTATAGAACACGTAGAAAGCGTCGGTGCACTGACGTGCCATCGTGGTGGCGGACACCTCGTGGGGGCCGCGCTGGCCATAGGTGCTGCGGATCGCGCCGGGGGCCTCGTCATAGGGGGCCGTGAGCCGCAGTCCGGTGAGGCCGGCATCGCGCAGCGGCTGCGGCACGAAGGGAGGCGCGATGTCCTGCGGCAGATCCGGCCAGTCCGCGGTGGAGGAGCTCACTTCTGGGGCCGGAGGAAGCAGCGGGGCGGCGACGGCGTGCTGGGGCAGCAGCAGGGCAGTGGCGGATAGAAATGTGACCGCGGCAGCACGGCGGCGAGAGGCAGAGGACATGAGGCCAAGCTTTCTAGGTCGATGAAAATAAGATGAACTCTATATCTGCGAATCCTAAGTGAGATAAGAAACACATAAAAGAGTTCTGACGGAACCGTAGGTAGTTTTCACCAAGAAGGGGGTATGGCGCGGTGCGCGGTGCGCGCCCCAGATACCGCAACACCGGCCGTCCTAGTATTCGGGGTGGCCGGTGTTGAGAGCAGTGCGGGGAGCAGCCTAAAACTCCTCATAGACCGCGGGGTCTTGGGCTTTACGACGCCCATCTGCTCGGCCCAGCGCCGTGATGGACTCTACCTCGGCCGCATCCAAGGTGATCTCTAGCGCGGCCAGGTTCTCCTGCTGCCGTTGGAGGGAGCTGGCCTTCGGAATGGCGAGTGCGTCGATGGCGCGATGCCAGGCGAGAACGATCTGCGCTGGGGTCGCGTCATGGGCGCGGGCGATCTCTGCCAGCACCGGTTCCCCGAGCACCTCGCCGCGGTTGAGCGGGCTCCAAGACTGGGTGATGATGCCGCGCTCGCGGTGATAGGCGCGGGCCTCGACCTGGGGGAAGTAGGGGTGCAATTCGATCTGGTTCACTGCGGGAAGCTCGCCGGTGGCGGCTTCTACCTGCTCTAGGTGCTCCGGCAGGAAATTGCACACGCCGATGTGGCGAATGAGTCCCTTATCCCGAGCGGCCATGAGACCGCGGTAGGCATCGATAAACAGCCCCTGCGAGGGATTGGGCCAGTGGATCAAATACAGATCAATAAAGTTCCGCCCCAAGCGGTAGAGGGACTCCTCCACGCAGGTAACGGCGTCGTTGTGATAGCGCCCCGGCAGCTTTGAGGTAATGAGCAGCTCCGAACGGGTGGCGCTGCCATCCGCCCGTAGCGCGGTACGCACCGCCCTGCCCACGGTGCCCTCATTCTCGTAGTTATAGGCGCTGTCCACGAGCCGGTACCCCGCGGAGATAGCGGAGCGAATGGACTCCACTCCCGCCGCGCCTTTGAGCTTATAGGTGCCGAAGCCCTGCACGGGCAGCTGTAGTCCAGAATGCGATCTCAAGGTATCCATGGCGCCAGCCTACCGACAGCTAGATGGGGCGGCGCTTGGAGCGGCGAGCCGAGATCACAGCAAAGACCACCAAAGCGAGCGTGATCCACAGGGCGTAGCGATTGATCTGATCCACCACCCCGATCACCTGCTCGCCATAGCGGATACCGATATAGGCAAAGATGCTGTTGCGCACCAGCACGCCGGCGGCGTTGACCGCCAGAATCATACGGAAGGACACCCCGCGGATGGTGGCCAAAAGATTCGCGATGAGGCGAATCGGCATGAAGGGGATATAGGAGATAAAGATCGCGCCCAGCAGCAGGGGAGGGCTCAGCCGCCCCAGACGGTCCAACCAGGTGCGCATCCGTGGCGACTGATCCACCACCATGGCGAGGTATTCGCGGCCCCACCAGCGGCCAATCATCCACCACAGGGGGATGGAGCGCAGCCCGCCCACCAGAGCGCACACCACGATCACCCACGCGGCGGTGCCACCGACGGTGGACTGGGCGCCGCCGATAATCGCGGAGGTATAGCCGCCCACGAGCAACGCATAAGGGAGCGGATTATTCAACAGCCACACCCGAAGCGGGATCATCGCCAGGCTCAGCAGCATATCCACGAAGAGATACACAAAGAGCCACTTATCGCGCGTGGTCGGCGACGCAATAAACGCCGGGGTGGGTGGGGTTGAGCTCTCGTCATCCGCAGCGCCGGGCTCGGTCGCGCCGAGTTCGGCGGCGCTGCTGGGCTGCTGGGCGGCGTGATCAGCGCGCGCCTGCTCCTCAGGGTGCTGAGGCTGGTGCTGAGGATGGGGATCAGACACGGCGCAGAAAACGTCCTTCCATACAACGAGGTCAGTGGCAACAGTGGGAGGAAAACGAGCGCCTCGGGGCAGCGGCGCTCAGATACTAGGGCAAGCCTACAAGATGGCTCGGACACCGCCTGGTTCAGACACCGGCGCCGCGCGCATGGCTGCGGCGCTCTCCTCGCCTCTGGGGTAGGAGGGAGGGGGTCGCGTGCCTGAGATAGCTGAGGTGGTGCGCTGCGCGTGCGCCTCGGTCCCAAAGCGTTCGCGGCGGCGGCTACACTCTTTAGGCATGCTGCCAAAGTCTCGCATCGCCGCCTCCCTTGTTCTCGGGTTGGCCGCCGCCCTCATCGCGGCGGGGCTCTTTTTGCCGCGCGCACTGCACACCGATTCCCGCATCGCCCTCGACACGGGCCCGGTGACGTGGACGCTTCGCGATGACACGGCGCAGTCACGGTTGCTCAGCTCGCCCGAGGGGCGGGTGCTGGATGCGCCGGTGACCAAGCAGGTGCATTTTGAGTTCGTGGATCCCGCCGATGCGGAGACCGTTACCGTCAAAGCAGGCTCGACGCTCATGCGCGAGTCCCGCCAAGCGGACCAGGACCGCCTGATCACCGCCGATATCACCAGCTATCGCATGAACCGGCTCATGGGGCTCGCGAGCTCCCCTGCCACCGTGGCGGATCAAATGGCCAGTCCCACCCGCAGCTTTGATATCGGCGGCCAGTGGCTCAAGTTCGAGCCCACTCCCGCCAATCACGGCCTGGAATTCTATGACTCCACCCTGCGCCGCTCTTTTCCGCTCGAGTTTGTGGAAAAGTCCGAGATCGCCGGCCGCGAGGTGAAGGTCTATCACCAGTACATCGAGCCGCAGAACGTGGCGCAGTCCTACCCTGGGATCTTTAATACCGCGCGGCTGCAGGATGGCTCGGCCGGCTATCTCTACCACGAGGTCGATCGCCGGATCTTCGTGGACGTCGATAGCGGCTTGGTGCTCAACATCGAGGAAAATATTAACGACTTCTATGCCGACACCAAGCGGGAAAAGCCCGAGTTGGTGCTGGTGGGAGAGTTCCGCATGAGCGAGGAGAACCAGCAGGCACTCGCCGCCGCCGCAGAGCACACGCGCGGTGGACAGGGTATTCGAATCGCGGGCTGGGTGCTGCTAGGATGCGGTGAAGCTCTGGCGCTACTAGCGCTCATCGGAGTATTTATCGGCGGACGCCGGGCGCGCCGGGAACGGGCGGGCCGTGAGGAGGTCAGCACCGGCGCGTGAGAATTCCACGCTGCCACCACGATCCACTCCGATGCTCATACAGGCCGCCTGCGGCGTGAATGCCAGTCTCAGCACCGCTGTCCCATTCGCCTCATCGCCCACGGCCTTTACAAGCGTGCAGCTGTGGTATAAGCTGATTCTTTGCGCTGGAATCCGTCGACCCCAGATTTTCACGAGACCTTGTTTAAATGGTTTGGAAAAACCGAATTGACAAGGTCGTTTAGTGCTATCGCGGCCGGTTAGGCGAGGTTCCTATAGCAGACCGAAATGCTCAAAGTTAGCGGCGGCTCGGGGCTAGGCCTTGGTGTGTGTCCCACTTTTAACACACTGAAGCACATCCCTGTAGTTGTCGCGTGAGGTGCTGGAAGGACGCATCTTGGCAGTCTCCCGCCAGACCAAGTCAGTGGCCGAAATCCCCGGAGCTCCGAAGCGATATTCATTCGCGAAAATTCAGGAGCCCATCGCGCTGCCGGGTCTACTCGACCTACAGCTCGAATCCTTTGCTTGGCTTATTGGCACGCCCGAGTGGCGCGCCCGTCAACAGGCCGAGGCACCCGAGGGTGCCCGTATTACCAGTGGTCTTGAGGACATCCTGGAAGAGTTGTCCCCGATTCAGGACTACTCCGGCAACATGTCTTTGTCGCTCTCGGAGCCACGCTTCGAGGACGTGAAGAACACCGTTGATGAGTCCAAGGATAAGGACATCAACTACTCCGCTCCGCTGTATGTGACAGCCGAGTTCATTAACAATGAAACGCAGGAGATCAAGTCCCAGACGGTCTTCATCGGCGACTTCCCGATGATGACCGACCGTGGCACGTTCATCGTCAACGGCACCGAGCGTGTCGTGGTGTCGCAGCTCGTGCGTTCTCCCGGTGTGTACTTCGATCGCACCATCGATAAATCCACCGAACGTCCGCTGCACTCGGTGAAGGTTATTCCTTCCCGTGGCGCATGGCTCGAGTTCGACGTGGATAAGCGCGATAGCGTCGGCGTGCGTATCGACCGTAAGCGTCGTCAGCCCGTCACCGTGCTGCTCAAGGCGCTTGGTTGGACCACCGAGCAGATCACGGAGCGCTTCGGTTTCTCCGAGCTGATTATGTCCACCTTGGAGAACGACACCGTCTCCAACACCGATGAGGCACTGCTGGAGATTTACCGCAAGCAGCGCCCGGGCGAGCAGCCGACCCGCGATCTCGCGCAGTCCCTGCTGGACAATAGCTTCTTCAAGCCCAAGCGTTATGACTTGGCCAAGGTGGGCCGCTACAAGGTCAACCGCAAGCTCGGTCTCACCGGTGCTGATGAGCGCACGATGACCCTCACCGAAGAGGACATCGCCACCACCATCGAGTACTTGGTGCGCCTGCACGCGGGAGAAACCTCCATGGTGTCCCCGGACGGTGTGGAGATCCCGATCGATACCGACGATATCGACCACTTCGGTAACCGTCGTCTGCGTACCGTTGGCGAGCTCATCCAGAACCAGGTCCGCGTGGGCCTGTCCCGCATGGAGCGCGTGGTCCGCGAGCGCATGACCACCCAGGACGCGGAGTCCATCACTCCGACCTCCCTGATCAACGTGCGCCCCGTGTCGGCTGCCATCCGCGAGTTCTTCGGCACCTCCCAGCTCTCGCAGTTCATGGACCAGAACAACTCTCTGTCTGGTCTGACCCACAAGCGTCGTCTCTCCGCGCTCGGCCCGGGTGGTCTGTCCCGTGAACGCGCCGGCATTGAGGTGCGCGACGTGCACCCGTCTCACTATGGCCGCATGTGCCCGATTGAGACCCCTGAGGGCCCGAACATCGGTCTGATCGGTTCGCTCTCTTGCTATGCCCGCGTGAACCACTTCGGCTTCATCGAAACCCCCTACCGCAAGGTGGAGGACGGCAAGCTCACCGACGAGATCGTCTATCTCACCGCCGATGAAGAGGATCGCGCCGCCGTGGCGCAGGCCTCTCTCCGCGTGGATGAGGATGGCACGATTCTCGACTCCCGCATCGAGGTGCGCGTGAAGGACGGCGACATTGAGGTCGTGGGTCCTGAGGGCGTGGACTACATGGATATCTCCCCGCGCCAGATGGTGTCGGTGGCGACCGCCATGATTCCCTTCCTCGAGCACGACGACGCCAACCGTGCCCTCATGGGTGCGAACATGCAGCGTCAGGCTGTGCCGCTGGTACGTTCCGAGTCCGCCTATGTGGGCACCGGTATGGAGCTGCGCGCCGCCTATGACGCCGGCGACCTGGTGATCAACAACAAGGCCGGCGTGGTCGAGAACGTCTGCGCCGACTTCATCACCGTGATGGCTGATGACGGCACCCGCGAGACCTACATGCTGCGCAAGTTCGAGCGCACCAACCAGGGCACCTGCTACAACCAGCGCCCCTTGGTGAACCTCGGGCAGCGTGTGGAAGAGGGGGAAGTTCTGGCTGATGGCCCTGGTACCCACGAGGGCGAAATGGCCCTGGGTCGCAACCTGCTGGTTGCGTTCATGCCGTGGGAAGGCCACAACTACGAGGACGCCATCATCCTCAACCAGCGCCTGGTGGAAGAGGACGTTTTGACCTCGATCCACATCGAGGAGCACGAGATCGATGCCCGCGACACCAAGCTCGGTGCCGAGGAGATCACTCGCGAGATCCCGAACGTCTCTGAGGATGTGCTCAAGGACCTCGACGAGCGCGGTATTGTGCGTATCGGCGCCGATGTCCGCGACGGCGACATCCTGGTGGGCAAGGTCACCCCGAAGGGTGAAACCGAGCTGACTCCGGAGGAGCGCCTGCTGCGCGCCATCTTCGGTGAGAAGGCCCGCGAGGTGCGCGACACCTCTATGAAGGTGCCGCACGGTGAAACCGGCAAGGTTATCGGCGTGCGTCGCTTCTCCCGTGAGGACGACGACGATCTCTCCCCGGGCGTGAACGAGATGATCCGCGTGTACGTGGCTCAGAAGCGCAAGATCCAGGACGGCGATAAGCTCGCCGGCCGCCACGGTAACAAGGGCGTGGTGGGCAAGATCCTGCCCGCCGAGGACATGCCCTTCATGGCTGATGGCACCCCAGTGGACATCATCCTGAACACTCACGGTGTGCCCCGTCGTATGAACATTGGTCAGGTGCTCGAGGTGCACTTGGGTTGGCTGGCCGCCGCTGGTTGGAAGATCGACCCCGAGGACGAGAAGAACGCCCAGCTGCTCAAGACTCTCCCCGAGGAGCTGTACGACGTTCCCGCCAACTCGCTCACCGCGACCCCAGTGTTCGACGGCGCCTCCAACGAGGAACTGGCTGGTCTGCTGGCCAACTCGCGTCCGAACCGCGATGGCGATGTGCTCATCGACGGCGACGGCAAAGCTCGACTCTTCGATGGTCGTTCCGGCGAGCCCTTCCAGCACCCGATCTCGGTCGGCTACATGTACATGCTGAAGCTGCACCACCTGGTGGATGAGAAGATCCACGCCCGCTCCACCGGCCCGTACTCCATGATCACCCAGCAGCCGCTGGGCGGTAAGGCACAGTTCGGTGGCCAGCGCTTCGGTGAGATGGAGGTGTGGGCTATGCAGGCCTATGGCGCCGCCTACACCCTGCAGGAGCTGCTCACCATCAAGTCCGATGACGTGGTGGGTCGTGTGAAGGTCTACGAGGCGATCGTCAAGGGCGATAACATCCCCGATCCTGGCATCCCCGAGTCCTTCAAGGTGCTGCTCAAGGAGCTGCAGTCGCTGTGCCTGAACGTGGAGGTTCTCTCCGCCGATGGCACTCCGATGGAGCTGGGCACTACCGACGATGATGAGTTCGATCAGGCCGGTGCCTCCCTGGGCATCAACCTTTCTCGCGACGAGCGCTCGGACGACATCGCCTAAAAATACGGTGCTTTCTTTCCCACCAGCTCCGGCGCGGCCGCAGGCCACGCCGAGAGCTCGGGGAATAAGCGCAAGAAACTGACACTTCAAGTTCTTTACAAAAACTACGACACCCCACCACCGCGTGGGGGAAAGGGAGTTTGCGTGCTCGACGTCAACTTCTTCGACGAGCTCCGTATTGGTCTGGCCACCGCCGACGATATCCGTCGTTGGTCCAAAGGCGAGGTCAAGAAGCCGGAGACCATTAACTACCGCACCCTCAAGCCGGAAAAGGACGGCCTCTTCTGTGAGCGCATCTTCGGTCCTACCCGCGACTGGGAGTGCGCCTGCGGCAAGTACAAGCGCGTCCGCTACAAGGGCATCATCTGTGAGCGCTGCGGCGTTGAGGTGACCAAGTCCAAGGTGCGCCGCGAGCGTATGGGCCACATTGAGCTGGCCGCGCCCGTGACCCACATCTGGTACTTCAAGGGCGTTCCCTCTCGCTTGGGCTACCTTCTGGACCTTGCTCCGAAGGACCTGGAGCGCATTATTTACTTCGCTGCCAACATCATCACCTCGGTGGACGATGAGGCCCGCCACGCCGACCTGACCACTCTGGAAGCTGAGATGCTACTGGAGAAGAAGGACGTGGAGGCCGATGCCGAGTCTGAAATCGCTGAGCGCGCTCAGAAGATGGAAGAGGACCTCGCGGAGCTGGAAGAGGCCGGTGCGAAAGCCGATGCCCGCCGCAAGGTGCAGAATGCCGCCGAGAAGGAAATGCAGCACATCCGCGAGAAGGCCGAGCGTGAGATCGATCGTCTCGACGAGATCTGGCAGACCTTCACCAAGCTGGCCCCGAAGCAGATGATCATCGACGAGACCATCTACGAAGAGCTCGTCGACCGCTACGAGGATTACTTCACCGGTGGTATGGGCGCCGAGGCCATTCAGACCCTCGTGCGTAACTTCGACCTCGACGCCGAGGCCGAGAGCCTCCGCGAGATCATCAATAACGGCAAGGGCCAGAAGAAGATGCGTGCCCTCAAGCGCCTGAAGGTGGTTGCCGCCTTCCAGCGCTCGGGTAACGATCCGGCCGGCATGGTGCTCGACTGCATCCCGGTGATCCCGCCGGAGCTGCGCCCGATGGTGCAGCTCGACGGTGGCCGCTTCGCCACCTCGGACCTCAACGACCTCTACCGTCGTGTGATCAACCGCAATAACCGACTCAAGCGCATGATCGACCTCGGCGCGCCCGAGATCATCGTGAACAACGAGAAGCGCATGTTGCAGGAGTCCGTGGACGCGCTCTTCGACAACGGCCGTCGTGGCCGTCCCGTCACCGGCCCGGGTAACCGTCCGCTGAAGTCTCTGTCTGACCTGCTCAAGGGCAAGCAGGGCCGCTTCCGTCAGAACCTGCTGGGTAAGCGCGTGGACTACTCCGGTCGTTCCGTGATTATCGTCGGTCCGCAGCTGAAGCTGCACGAGTGTGGTCTGCCGAAGCTCATGGCCTTGGAGCTGTTCAAGCCCTTCGTGATGAAGCGTCTGGTGGAGCACGACTACGCTCAGAACATCAAGTCCGCGAAGCGCATGGTGGAGCGCCAGCGCCCCGAGGTGTGGGACGTGCTGGAAGAGGCCATCTCCGAGCACCCGGTGATGCTCAACCGTGCCCCCACCCTGCACCGCCTGGGTATTCAGGCCTTCGAGCCGGTGCTCGTCGAGGGTAAGGCTATTCAGCTGCACCCGCTGGCCTGTGAGGCCTTCAACGCCGACTTCGACGGTGACCAGATGGCCGTGCACCTGCCGCTGTCCGCCGAGGCTCAGGCCGAGGCCCGCATCCTGATGCTCGCCTCGAATAACATCCTGTCCCCGGCCTCCGGTAAGCCGCTGGCCATGCCGCGTCTGGACATGGTGACCGGCCTGTACTACCTGACCCTAGAGAAGACCCCGGATCAGCTCGGCGGCGAAGGCGCCTACAGCGCTGCCACCGAGGATGGTCCCGAGCAGGGCGTGTACTCCTCCTACGCGGAGGCCATCATGGCCCGCGACCGTGGGGTGTTGGGCCTGCAGGCCCCGATCAAGGTGCGCATCTCGCACCTGCGCCCGACCGCTGAGATCGAGGCGGAGCAGTTCCCCGATGGCTGGCAGCCCGGCCAGGTGTGGACCGCCCACACCACGCTCGGACGCATCATGTTCAACGAGCTGCTGCCGTGGAACTACCCGTACCTTGAAGGCATCATGGTGCGTAAGGGTGGCGGCCAGGACAAGATCATGCTCGGCGATGTGATTAACGATCTCGCCGCCAAGTACCCCATGATCACCGTGGCCCAGACCATGGACAAGATGAAGGATGCTGGTTTCTACTGGGCAACCCGCTCCGGTGTGACCATCACCATGTCCGACGTGCTGGTGCTTCCGAACAAGCACGAGATTCTCGAGCGCTACGAGGCCTCGGCCCGAGAGATCGAGAAAAAGTACTGGGAGAAGGGTGCTCTCACCCCGCGTGAGCGCTATGACCGCCTGGTGGAGCTGTGGAAGGACGCCACCGACACCGTGGGGCAGGCCGTGGAGGACCTCTACCCGGACGAGAACCCGATTCCGATGATCGTGAAGTCGGGCGCCGCCGGTAACATGCGTCAGATCTGGACCCTAGCCGGTATGAAGGGCATGGTTGTGAACTCGAAGGGTGACTACATCACCCGCCCGATCAAGACCTCCTTCCGTGAGGGCCTGTCGGTGCTCGAGTACTTCAACAACTCCCACGGTTCCCGTAAGGGCCTGGCCGATACCGCTCTGCGTACCGCCGACTCGGGTTACCTGACCCGTCGTCTGGTGGACGTCGCCCAGGATGTGATTGTGCGCGAGGACGACTGCGAGACCCGCCAAGGCATTCGCGTGGCCATCTCCGAGCCGGTCACCGATGCCTCCGGCGAGATCACCGGCTACACCCCGGATCCGCTCAATGAGACCAGTGTGTACGGCCGCGTGCTCGCCGCCGATGCCACCACCGACGAGGGCGAGGTTGTGCTGCCCGCCGGTACCTACATCGGCGAAGAGGAAGTCACTACCCTCATCGCTGGCGGGATCCAGGTCATCAAGCTGCGTTCGGTGCTCACCTGTGAAACCCCGGCCGGCGTCTGCGCCAAGTGCTATGGCAAGTCCATGGCCACCGGTAAGCAGGTGGAGATCGGCGAGGCCGTTGGTATTATCGCCGCCCAGTCGATTGGTGAGCCCGGTACCCAGCTGACCATGCGTACCTTCCACCAGGGTGGTGTCGGTGGCGACATCACCGGCGGTCTGCCCCGTGTGCAGGAGCTCTTCGAGGCCCGTGTGCCGAAGAACCGCGCTCCGATCGCCTCGGTGGCTGGTTCCGTCAAGCTGGAAGACACCGGTAACTTCTACACCCTCACCATCGTGCCGGACGACGGCTCCGATGATGTGGTCTACGAGAAGCTCTCCAAGCGTCAGGGCCTGGCCCAGGTGCGCGTACCCATGGAGTCCAACCCGCAGTCCACCATCGAGCGCACCCTGCGCGAAGGCGACCGAGTGGAAGTGGGCCAGCGCCTGCTCCGCGGCCCGGCCGATCCGCACGATGTGCTCGAGCACCTCGGCCGACGCGGCGTCGAAAAGCACCTTATTGATGAGGTGCAGGCGGTGTACCGCACCCAGGGTGTGGCGATCCACGATAAGCACATCGAGATCATCATCCGCCAGATGCTGCGCCGCGGCACCGTGATCGAGTCCGGCTCCACCGAGTTCCTTCCCGGTACCTTGGTGGACCTCTCCGAGGCGAAGGCTGCCAACCTCGAGGCCCGCAAGTCGGGTGGCGAGGCCGCACAGCTCCGCAGCGAGATCATGGGTATCACCAAGGCCTCGCTGGCTACCGAGTCGTGGCTGTCCGCCGCGTCCTTCCAGGAGACCACCCGTGTGCTCACCGATGCCGCTATTAACAAGCGCTCGGACAAGCTCATTGGCCTCAAGGAGAACGTGATCATCGGTAAGCTGATCCCGGCCGGCACCGGTATTTCGCGCTACCGCAACATTGCGGTCAAGCCCACCGAAGCCGCCAGCAGCCCGGCGTACTCGATCTCGCCCTTCGGCGATGCGATCTACGATCCGGACGGAAGCTACCAGGAGTTCACCGGCGCCAATGTGCCGCTGGAGGATACGAACTACCACGCCTAGTTCGGCCCTCGGTCTGCATTAGTACACAGCCCTTCTACCCTTCATCATCCGCCACAGAATTCGGCGGGGAGCGGCTCCTCAAAGTGGGAGAGGAGCCCTCCCATAACCGCTGAATACACGAGCGGCGAAGAACGGGTAGGAGGGCTGTTCTGTGTGTCACGGTGCCTACGGTCTAAGCTAATGCCGAACCTCGGAGCACACAGACAAGGTGAGATATGAGAATTTTATGGCCGTTGCGCGGCGGAATAGCGGTGATCGCGGCGTGCACCCTCGCCGGCTGCACCATCGGTATGGACTCCGATAGCCCCGTCACAGAGTCCAGTTCTTCGAACCCACGGCCCTCCTCAACCACCCGCGCCGGGGTCCCGCGCATCGATCATGCGGCGCTTGACGACGCCGTCTCGCAGCTAGAGAAACGCTATGGCCCCTTGGGTATCGCCGTCGATGGCGAGGTGCATGGCAGCCTCACCACGGGAGCAGCATGGTCCACCTCCAAGGTGGCCATCGCCATTGCCGCCGAGCGCGTCGGTGTGGCTGATCCCAGTGTGGTGGAGGCCGCCATCGCGGCCTCGGACAATGCCGCGGCAGAGATTCTGTGGAATGCCATCGGCGGTGGGGAAGAAGCGGCCCTCGCGGCCAATGAGGTGCTGCGCGATGGCGGCGATACCGAGACCGATTACAACGCCTTCCACCAAGGCCAATTCACTCCATATGGCCAAACCGAGTGGGCGTTGAAGGATCAGGTGCGTTTCGGTGCCAGCCTGCCCACCCTCGAAGGGGCAGAAACCATCTACGAAGCCATGGGTGATAGTGCTGAGCACCAGCCCTATGGGCTTGCCGTCCTGCCCGAACCGCGTTTCAAGGGCGGCTGGGGCCCCGATGATGCTGGGCGCTATCTCGTGCGCCAATTCGGGATCGTGCTGGGGCCCGATAACCGAGACCTACCGATCGCCATCATGGCCGAGCCCAAGGATGGCAGCTATGAATCCGGGCAAGAGGCGCTCACGGCGCTTGCTCGCAAGCTCAAGGATAGCGCGCGCACCTCGAGCTAAGCCGCGGAATTACTTCTGGATGGGAAGTGGAGCTCAGTGATTCTGCAGGTGGGGCTCTTGATTGTGGGATGGGTGTGAACTATACTTGCCCAAGCTTGAAAAAGATTTTTTGGGCGGCTTGCCATCACAGTGCCTGTGTGCTGCAAGAACCACCCCTGACACACCACCCAGTAGGCCAGCGAGAGCGGCTGACTGGGTTTGCCGTGTCTTGATTATTGGTTCTTTCATCGCCGGGTTGCGGTGGCAAGGAAAAATAAAGAGAACACCCGAAGACTGCGTAGAGGGCACAGTGGGCGTAAGCCCGCAGTGTTCACTGAGGGACTGCTAGGCGGACGCCTCCTGCGGCCGCCGGTGATGTCCTTGTGGAGTAGCTCCAGCACCATAGCCTCACCATGGGAATCCAGGTAGCTGTCTATTCGACGCGCTAGTCAGATACAGAAAGAAGTTCATGCCAACTATTCAGCAGCTGGTCCGCAAGGGCCGACATGATAAGACCGCAAAGGTGAAGACCGCGGCTCTTAAGGGCTCTCCGCAGCGCCGTGGCGTGTGCACCCGCGTGTACACCGTCACCCCGAAGAAGCCGAACTCCGCGCTCCGTAAGGTCGCCCGTGTGCGTCTGACCTCCGGTATCGAGGTGTCCGCCTACATTCCGGGCGAGGGCCACAACCTGCAGGAGCACTCCATGGTGCTCGTGCGTGGTGGTCGTGTGAAGGACCTCCCCGGTGTTCGTTACAAGATCGTGCGCGGCGCACTTGACACCCAGGGTGTGAAGGACCGCAAGCAGGCACGTTCCCGCTACGGTGCGAAGAAGGAGAAGTAAAACATGCGTAAGGGCAAGGCACCTGTACGTCCTGTAGTTAAGGACCCGATTTACAACTCCGAGCTCGTCACCCAGCTGATCAACAAGGTTCTGCTGGACGGCAAGAAGTCCACCGCTGAGCGCATCGTCTACAGCGCTCTCGAGATCTGCAAGGAAAAGACCGGCACCGATCCGGTGGGCACCTTGGAGAAGGCTGTTGGAAACATCAAGCCCGACCTCGAAGTTCGTTCCCGCCGCGTGGGTGGCGCCACCTACCAGGTTCCGGTCGAGGTTCGTCCCGGCCGTGCAACCACTCTCGCACTCCGCTGGATGGTGACCTTCACCCGTCAGCGCCGCGAGCACACCATGGTTGATCGTCTCGCTAATGAGATCCTCGATGCCGCAAACGGCCTCGGTGCTTCCGTGAAGCGCCGCGAGGACACCCACAAGATGGCTGAAGCTAACCGCGCATTCGCCCACTACCGCTGGTAGTGTCATTTTTCGTGTCCTGCTTGATGGGCGCCCCACTGGGAGATGCTTTGCATCTCACTGGTGGAGGCGAGCCCGAACAGCACGGGCGATGAGCCGCCATAGAGATGGCGTCGACTAGCTAACGGGCGATACGCTCGCGCGGATAGCTGAGAATGAGACAACTGTATCCACTCAGGGCGCCATTTGGCGGCCTACACCAACCAACAATTGGGGATTTACTGTGGCACAAGAAGTGCTTAAGGATCTAAAGAAGGTCCGCAATATCGGCATCATGGCCCACATCGATGCCGGTAAGACCACCACCACCGAACGTATTCTGTTCTACACCGGTATTAACCGTAAGGTCGGTGAGACCCACGACGGTGCCTCCACCACCGACTGGATGGAGCAGGAGAAGGAACGCGGCATTACCATTACCTCCGCAGCAGTGACCTGCTTCTGGGAGGGTAACCAGATCAACATCATCGACACCCCGGGTCACGTTGACTTCACCGTTGAGGTGGAGCGCTCCCTGCGCGTGCTCGATGGCGCTGTTGCTGTCTTCGACGGCAAGGAAGGCGTTGAGCCGCAGTCCGAGCAGGTGTGGCGTCAGGCTGCAAAGTATGACGTCCCGCGTATCTGCTTCGTGAACAAGATGGACAAGATGGGCGCGGACTTCTACTTCACCGTCCAGACCATCGTGGACCGCCTGAACGCGAAGCCGCTCGTTATGCAGCTCCCGATCGGTGCTGAGGACGACTTCGACGGCGTTGTCGACCTGCTCGAGATGAAGGCCCTCACTTGGCGTGGCAAGACCGATATCGGTACCGAAGCCACCGTCGAGGAGATCCCGGCCGATCTGCAGGAGAAGGCCGAGGAGTACCGCGAGAAGCTGCTCGAGGCCGTGGCTGAGTCCGACGAAGAGCTCATGGAGAAGTACTTCGGCGGCGAAGAGCTGACCATGGACGAGATCAAGGGCGCCATCCGCAAGATGACCGTCAACTCCGAGATCTACCCCGTGTACTGCGGTACCGCCTACCGCAATAAGGGTGTCCAGCCGCTGCTCGACGCTGTTGTGGACTTCCTGCCGAACCCGCTCGACGTGGGCGAGGTCGTGGGCCACAAGGTGGGCGAGGAAGAGGTCAAGCTGACCCGCAAGCCCTCCGACGACGCCCCGCTGTCCGCTCTTGCCTTCAAGATCGCAGCGCACCCGTTCTTCGGTAAGCTCACCTTCATCCGCGTGTACTCCGGTACCGCTGAGCCGGGCGAGCAGGTCCTGAACTCCACCAAGGACCGCAAGGAGCGCGTGGGCAAGATGTTCCAGATGCACGCCAACAAGGAGAACCCTGTTGAGAAGGCACACGCTGGTAACATCTACGCCTTCATTGGCCTGAAGGAGACCACCACTGGTGACACTCTCTGTAACGCCAATGACCCGATCATCCTCGAGTCCATGGACTTCCCGGATCCCGTGATCCAGGTGGCCATCGAGCCGAAGTCCAAGGCCGACCAGGAGAAGCTGGGTACCGCTATCCAGAAGCTGGCCGAAGAGGACCCGACCTTCACCGTGAACCTGGACGAGGAGTCCGGCCAGACCGTCATCGGCGGTATGGGCGAGCTGCACCTCGACGTTCTGGTTGACCGCATGAAGCGCGAGTTCAAGGTTGAGGCCAACGTGGGTGCCCCGCAGGTGGCGTACCGCGAGACCATCCGCAAGCCCGTGGAGAAGCTCGAGTACACCCACAAGAAGCAGACCGGTGGTTCCGGTCAGTTCGCGAAGGTCATCATCTCCATCGAGCCCTACGCACCCGATGCAGAGGAGCTCGAAGAGGGCGAGTCCGCAACCTACGCATTCGACAACCAAGTCACTGGTGGCCGCATCCCGAAGGAGTACATCCCCTCCGTGGACGCCGGTATCCAGGACGCTATGCAGTACGGCTTCCTCGCTGGCTTCCCGCTGGTGAACATCAAGGCCACCCTGCTCGACGGCCAGTACCACGAGGTTGACTCCTCTGAGATGGCCTTCAAGCTCGCCGGTTCCCAGGCGCTGAAGGAAGCTGTTGCCAAGGCAAAGCCGGCACTGCTCGAGCCGCTGATGGCCGTCGAGGTCATCACCCCCGAGGAGTACATGGGCGAGGTTATTGGCGATATCAACTCCCGCCGTGGCCAGGTTCAGTCCATGGACGACCGCTCCGGCGCGAAGGTTGTCAAGGCCCTCGTTCCGCTGTCTCAGATGTTCGGTTACGTCGGTGACCTGCGTTCGAAGACTCAGGGTCGTGCTAACTACACGATGATCTTCGATTCCTACGCAGAGGTTCCCACCAACGTGGCGCAGGACATCATCGCCGAGCGCACCGGCGCCTAAGCTCCGGCCGTGCCCTGGTTTCCAGCGAGGTTTTTGCCAGACCTAGCTGGGAACTGCGGGTAACGGCCCGCTGAGCGGGCACACTCTCCATGAGAGAGACCCGTTGAGCAGGCCGTTACCTGCGTTGGCCCGCACGCACCCATATCCTTATCCATCAGGGACGAAGGACGATGGTGGCGATGGGCCGGAATGGAAGTGAGGATGGTTTGAAATCTGCCATCACCACACCTATTATCATGTAACTGGCAATAAATGACCCGCTATATCTTCCTAAGTGAGATGCAACCGCATTGAGCCTATGGGGAAATAGCAAACAACTTGTGGCTGCGAGAGTCGTAGCCACCGCGAAGTCCAGGAGGACACAGAAGTGGCAAAGGCTAAGTTCGAGCGTAACAAGCCGCACGTAAACATCGGTACTATCGGTCACGTCGACCACGGTAAGACCACCACCACCGCAGCTATCACCAAGGTTCTGGCAGAGAAGTTCCCGGACCTGAACGAGGCTTCCGCTTTCGAGGCGATTGACAACGCCCCCGAGGAGCGCGAGCGCGGTATTACCATTAACGTTTCTCACGTTGAGTACGAGACCGAGAAGCGCCACTACGCACACGTGGACGCCCCGGGCCACGCCGACTACATCAAGAACATGATTACCGGCGCTGCTCAGATGGACGGCGCAATCCTCGTGGTTGCCGCTACCGACGGCCCCATGCCGCAGACCCGTGAGCACGTGCTGCTCGCTCGCCAGGTTGGCGTGCCCTCCATCCTCGTTGCACTGAACAAGTGCGACATGGTGGATGACGAGGAAATCGTCGAGCTCGTCGAGATGGAGGTCCGCGAGCTGCTGGCCGACCAGGAGTACGACGAGGAAGCTCCGATCGTTCACATCTCCGCTCTGAAGGCTCTCGAGGGCGACCAGAAGTGGGTTGACTCCGTTGCTGAGCTCATGCAGGCTTGCGATGACTTCATCCCGGATCCGGTCCGCGAGACCGACAAGCCCTTCTTGATGCCGATCGAGGACATCTTCACCATCACCGGCCGCGGCACCGTGGTTACCGGCCGTGTGGAGCGCGGCAAGCTCGAGGTCAACGACGAGGTCGAGATCCTGGGTATCCGCGAGAAGTCCCAGAAGACCACCGTCACCGGTATCGAGATGTTCCGCAAGATGATGGACTACACCGAGGCTGGCGACAACTGTGGTCTGCTTCTGCGTGGTACCAAGCGCGAGGACGTCGAGCGTGGCCAGATTGTGGCCAAGCCGGGCGCCTACACCCCCCACACCCAGTTCGAGGGTTCCGTCTACGTCCTGTCCAAGGACGAGGGCGGCCGCCACACCCCGTTCTTCGACAACTACCGTCCGCAGTTCTACTTCCGCACCACCGACGTTACCGGTGTCGTGAAGCTTCCCGACGGTGTCGAGATGGTTATGCCTGGCGACAACGTTGACATGTCCGTCGAGCTGATCCAGCCCGTCGCCATGGACGAGGGTCTGCGCTTCGCTATCCGTGAGGGTGGCCGCACCGTGGGCGCTGGTCGCGTTACCAAGATCATCAAGTAATGATCTTCACGTCCTAGCCAGCACTTAGCTGCTCGCTAGAGCGAACTCATCCCCCTAGGTTCTCCTAGGGGGATTTTTCATGCCCGTGTGCCGCCGCTCGCGCAAGTGCAGCCCGGCGAAAGCTCCGCCTGCCCCGCTCACCACCCTGTGGCACGCTGTCAGTTTGGCCGCGGCTAAAGGGGATAGCCAAGCAAGCCCATGCAGCCGCCACGGGTACCTCAACGCCGCTGAGCGGCTACTGGCGGTTCCCCAAGGGCACCACGAGAGAGAAATACGCGGAGTGTGTGGCTTACCCGAACATGTGGAGCGGACCGCCGGACCAGGCCCACCCCATCGGGCTACCCAGCGCACGGAGGCAGCCTCACTGCGTGCACTGTGACGCTAGGGGAGTGCGCACCGAACGTGCGGGCCGCCGCGGCTGCGGTGTGCGGGGCAGAGACGCAGCAGCGCCCCTGCTCGCCGTAGCGAGGGGGCGCTGCTGGTCCAATGAGCTGTCGAGGAAGTCCAATGGCTCCTAGACGGTGCTATTGGTGGAGATGCGGCGCTGATTCGGCAGCATCTCCAGGATGTAGCGAATCGCGATCTTGGTTTCCGGCAGGGCCTCGTCGAGGCTGTGGCGGATGGAGTCGAGCTCCGGGAGGAGGCCGCTGTGTAGCGAGGCCGGCTTCGCCAGAATCGTGAACTGCATGGTGGGCTCGGAGCGATCGACGTACACCTTGGTGCGGACGCGCTCCACGCCGTCGATGGTCTCGA
Source organism: Corynebacterium sp. 11A (assembly GCF_008930935.1). Classification (NCBI taxonomy): domain Bacteria; kingdom Bacillati; phylum Actinomycetota; class Actinomycetes; order Mycobacteriales; family Corynebacteriaceae; genus Corynebacterium; species Corynebacterium sp. 11A. The sequence continues at coordinate 103,600 of NZ_PQMR01000002.1, read as the reverse complement.
TGGAGTCTGCGGCGGCATCGGCGAGGTCAGCGACCTCGACACTAATGCGCCCGTGCAGATCCTCGGTACCGCCGAGTCCCGTGCCGGCAGCCTCCACCGAATCCCGGGAGGCGGTACCTCGAGAGAAACGATGGGTGCGCAGGTTGGCGATGATCAGCGGCAATCCGATGAGGACGGCCACGGCGATGGTTACGGCTAGACCGATGATCCAGCCGCTGCCCTCCACGGCGTCGGGCCAATTGGGGATGTCAAGCCATGCGAAGATGTCTTGGGCCCACTGGGCGTCGAAAAGCGTACCAATAAACGGGGCAGCGAAGGCGCCGAGGAGCAGAGCTACGAGGAACACCACGAGACGGTCAATAAAAGAAAGGCGGGTAGTCATCTAGCTTTCCTTTCCGTCGTTGTGAGTGGTGATCTTCAGCTTCATGGACGAGGAGAGTGCATGAACGTGCTTCTCCTCTTCCGCGCGCAACTTGTCCAGCATGGCTTCGTCGGCGAAGTCAGTCTGTACCTGCACGCCTGCCTTCTTCTTCCGCACAGTGCTCTCCGCGGCGCGCACCCCAGGAATGCTGAGGGCGGTGGCGGTGAGCAGGCGGGCGAAGTCCACGCGACGAATATGCAGGGTGGTATCACCGTAGCTGTATTCGAGGTGCGTGGTGGAGCGCGGTTTGAATGCGATAAACAGCAGGATCAGGGCAAGCGCGGCGCACGCCCCGGCGACTGCAAACATCCACGTGGCCCACTGATCGACATCGCGCAGATAATTCAGCACGGGTTCGATCCAGCTGCTCTGGTTGGTATCGGAGAGCAGGACCCAAAGTTCCCGGCCGGCGATAGCGCCGGCGGCGACGAGGAGCAGGCCGATGAAGATCGCTACTCCGCGGGCTGCGGGTTGTGCTTTCATCGTGCGGACCTCCTCTTCTGGGGTGTGGGCTGGTAGACCGCACTGGGATGAACCACAGGACGGATGGTGGGCTTTTGCGGGTTACGACGTGGCTCGATGAGACGCGGACGCTTCGGCGCGCTCGGGCGGAAAGGCTCGATCGGCTTCGGCGCACGCACCTCCACCACGGGCACGCGGCGGGCCCGCACGGGGGTGAGTGCTGGGCGCTCCGAGGCGCTGGGGTGGTAGGGCTCGGTCGGCTGCGGGCGCTGCGCCGGACGCACGGGCACCGTGTTCACTCGCACGGGAGTGATTTCGGGGCGCGGGCGGACACGGGGCGAGTGCGGGGTGGCGCGTTTCGGCGCCTGCACCGGCACCGCCGTGATGCTCTTGGGAGCTTGCACCACGATCGGCTCTTGGCGCTGCGGCGCGCGTACCGGACGTGGTTCGGCGCTGCGATTGACCTTAATGGGCTGAAGCGGGGAACGCTCAGCTACCTCGATTTCAGCGAGCGCAGCACTCTGCTTATCGACACTCACCTCGCGGCCTTTTACGCCGGGGTAATAGTCAGCGGTGGTGATGGCGGTGAGCTGCTCGGGGCGGCGATTCACCAGCTCCACGGGGGTGGGGATGGGATCGTAGTGGCGTAGCTCCTCGAGAGAGAGTCGCTGTTCGCCACGGACCACGGTGCCAACAACCACGGAGACTGATTCACACTCGTAGTCGAGATAGGTCTTCACCGCGCCGGCGATAGCGCGGCGGGCCATCTCTGCCACAGAGGTCACTGGGGCAGGGAAGGAGCAGGCGATGAAGGCCTCCACAGAGACGGTGCGGTACTCGTTGTCCACGAGGGCGTCGATACGCGGGAAGCTGCGGCGGCCAAGCCGCTCGAGCTTCACTGTGCCGGGGACAGCGTTCAGCGCTTCGAGGATGATCGTGCGAGTGACGCGTTCGTCGATGCTGGTGCGGCCGCGGCCATCAGTAGTACTGGGGGCCGTCACGTGCTATCCCCTTCCGCGATTGTTCACGGAGTCGAATGCGCGTCGCAGGTCGATCTCGCCACCGAAGTGGGCCCCGAGGACGCCGCCGAGGGCGCCCAGCGCGAGCGCAAGGAAGAAACCGCCGAAGCCGCCGAAAATGCCAGCGAAGGCAAGCGCGAGGCCAATGACGATTCCGAGTTCAAATTTACTCATGGAATGTGTCCTTGAAGTCTAGAAATGATGTGGGGTTCACGCCCTGGGAAGGGGTGAACCCGCTACGCGGCGACGTCGGCGATGGTGACATCGATAGCGCCAGAAACATAAGGGGATGCAACCTCGCGGCACCGTTGTGCCACGCCCTGTAGGTCAGAGAGGGCATCCTGGGTGACCACGAGATGGATCTCCAGTCGCTGGTCGCCATTATCGGACGTGCGCTGAGCCAAACCCGGGTAACGAACACCGGGATAGAGAAGCGCAATCTGCCCGTATCGCCCGGAGTGGAGGGAGTCAACCCCGTCCACTCCGAGGAGAGCATCGCTCAGTTCTGCCGCGTGTGTCTGGTCAAGACGATGCGGTGTATGAGACATATGGTTATGAACGCTGATGAGGCTGTTCGCAGTCGCGTTTAGTTGACGCGAGGAGCGGCGGACTCTTCCTCGTCCTCGTTCTCGTCCTTAGGGAGGTTGACGTCGTGAACCACAACGTTGACCTCGGTGACCTTCAGGCCGGTCATGGACTCGATAGCGTCGATAACGTTCTGGCGGATAGCCTCAGCCAGCTCGTGGATGGCTACGCCGTACTCGGCGATGATGGCGACGTCGGCAGCAGCCTCGGTCTCGCCAACCTCAACGTCCACACCCTGGCGCACGTCGGTGCCAGCGTTGAAGGAGTCGCGCAGAGCGCCAACCATACGAGCAGCGCCGCCGCCTAGGTCGTGCACACCGGAGACCTCGCGGGCAGCGATGCCAGCGATCTTGGCAACCACGACGTCGTCGATGCTGGTGCGGCCGCGCTGGGTGTCCAAAACGGAATCGTTCTTGACGTCGATGTCGGTGCCGGTCTTCTTCTCGTTCTCAGCCATGAGAAATTCTCCTTTATATAAAGTATTGAAAATTCTGTGCCGCCCCCTTTATCACCAGAGAACTTATCTCGAGGTGAGACGGCCCAATATGCAGGGCCGAGGGTGTTCGGCGGTCGTGCGGTCTTAATAATTAAGGCCGCCCTCGCCATTTTAGACCTAACCTGCTGGTTTGGCACCCTTCGGTAGGTATCAGTTCAGTAACGAAGAAAAATACGTTAACGACCGCCTTTTACGCCTCAAGGGGCTATTTTTCAATCTTCTTAGTGGAATTGTGTGCGGGTTAGACACATCGTCGCGGCGCGGGATAAACAACAGAAAACCTCGACCACCGCGTGGGTGGTCGAGGGTAAGGTGGTCGGGCGCGCTAGGCGTTACTTAGCCAAAGAGTGGGAAACTGCTCGGGTCCGAGAAGGAGTTGACGAGCAGGATGGTTCCGCCGGACAGAGCGCCAATGACGTGGCGTTTTCCGTCCGCGCCGGCCACGTGTAGCGGGCCACCGGAATCACCCTGAATGGTGGGCACAACGGCAACGACGGTGGAGGACTCCGGATCGGAATAGACAATCACGCCACAGGTGCGCCCCAAGGAGCCGCCTTCCTGGCAAGCAGTACGGCCAACGAGGTCAGGAGTGATGGCCTGGGGCTCGCCGAGTTCCCAAGGGGAGTTCCATGCGTCGTAGAACGGATTGCCCTTGACGAGCTCGCTCAGGATGGGACGGTGGTGCGAATAGGAGTGGATGGTGGTGGCGTCATACTCTACGTTAGCGGCGAGCGGGAATACCGCTACGTCCTGTACCTGAGGGGGCAGAAGCTCGTTGTTCTCGCCATAGAACGTCTTGAGCTCGTCCAGCTCGGCGTCGGTGGCGAGAACCTGGTTATCGCCGGCGGAGCGGACGGAAACGACGTCGGCTTCTTCGAAACAATGGCCCGCGGTGACGCCCCACGCGCGGCCATTGTTGTCCTGGCGAATATCGGTGAGGGTGCAGCCATAGGTGTTGCCATCGGCAGTGTCCATCAGGATGGAGTCACCGGCATGGGTGGTGGCGTTGGCAACTGGGGCGAATGCGACGGCTGCGGCCATGATTCCGGCGGCCACGGTGGCGAAAAGGGAGGAAGGCTTCATTAATCTCATTCTCTTCGGTGGTAACTGGGGGAGCGACTCTCTCGTCATGGTAACACCCGATGGCGCTGTAGCCGAGGCCCCGAGGTAAGGGCATCCTGTCTGGATGCTGGTTCCGTGCGGCCTGAGGGGTGGCCTCGTCCGAGGCTACAGCGTGCTCCGGAGACGAGGACTTCCTCGTGCCGCCTGATGTGCGGCACGTAATGTAAAACGATTTCGCGCTGCGTTGCGTTACATCGGCCGGTGAATGTGGGCGTGGGGCGCGGCTGACGAACCGAGGGGGCGTCGACAAGCATCATGCGGAGCGGAAAATCAGCAACTACTTGCGCTTATAGCGGGCTCTGTGTTTAAATACTTGAGTTGCCTTAACACGGCGGCGCCTCAAAACCGCCCTCTAGCAGGGTGGATAGGGGTTGGCCGGCGCTGGTAGGGCAAGCATGAACCACCTTCTGCCACATCTTCGGATGTGGCCGTAGAGATGGAGTCCGCACACAAGGTTGTGCGGAGACCGGATCGCGAAGAAGGGGCATGGTAAGTAAACAGCGGCAGTATGGAAACCGGATGAACAATCCCTTCCAGCTTGGATAACTACGGTCATCGTCTCGCTCTCATCCAGTGTGAACTAGGGGGAAGCGGAACTAGCACGTAGGGATACAAAGCACTGGGCGTGATGTTTGCATCATGCACCCAACTTTCTTTCCTACTTTGTGAGAAACCGACAAGTAACACTGGCGTTGCGACCAGCCCCAACTGACCGGCCGGACAACGTTATAGAGAACATGAAAGCGATTCCCACCACTCGAATTCGATGTGGGACAAGCGAGGAAGAGGATTAGCGTGGCGGGACAAAAAATCCGCATTCGGCTCAAGGCCTATGACCATGAGGCGATCGATGCGTCTGCACGCAAGATCGTGGAGACGGTCACCCGCACAGGCGCCCGTGTTGTCGGCCCTGTGCCACTGCCCACTGAAAAGAACGTGTACGCCGTTATTCGTTCTCCCCACAAGTACAAGGACTCTCGCGAGCACTTCGAGATGCGCACGCATAAGCGCCTGATCGATATCCTCGACCCGACGCCGAAGACGGTTGATGCCCTCATGCGCATCGATCTGCCGGCCAGCGTCGACGTGAACATTCAGTGATCGACGAAACTTTTTGGCACGGAGAATAAATAATGAGTGAACAAGAGATCAAGGGCATTCTGGGTACCAAGCTCGGCATGACCCAGGTCTTCGACGAGGAGAACCGCGTTGTGCCGGTGACCGTCGTCGAGGCTGGGCCCTGTGTGGTTACCCAGATCCGAACCGTTGAAACCGATGGCTACAACGCCATCCAGATCGCCTATGGCGACATCGACCCTCGCAAGGTGAACAAGCCTGGCGCTGGTCACTTCAAGAAAGCTGGCGTTACCCCTCGCCGCCACCTCACCGAGATTCGTCTCGACGATGTGAGCGGATATGAGGTCGGCCAGGACGTGACCGTGGAGATCTTCGAAGGCATTGACTTCGTGGATGTCACCGGCACCTCCAAGGGCCACGGCTTCGCCGGCGGTATGAAGCGTCACGGCTTTGCTGGCCAGGGCGCAGCCCACGGTAACCAGGCCGCTCACCGCCGCGTCGGTGGCATTGGCGCCTGCGCTACCCCGGGTCGCGTTTTCAAGGGCAAGCGTATGGCTGGACGCATGGGTAACAACCGCGTCACCACCCAGAACCTGAAGGTTCAGAAGATCGACGCCGATTCCAACCTGTTGCTCATCAAGGGTGCTATCCCTGGTGTACGCGGTGGAATCGTAACCGTTAAGACCGCAGTGAAGGGCGGTGCACACGCATGACCAATCTCAAGCTTGACGTCCACACCGCTGACGGTGGCACCGACGGCCAGGTTGAGCTGCCCGCATCCATTTTCGACCAGGACGCCAGCATTGCGCTGATGCACCAGGTTGTGAATGCACAGCTCTCCGCCAAGCGTCAGGGCACTCACTCCACCAAGACCCGCGGCGAGGTCCGCGGCGGTGGTAAGAAGCCGTGGCGCCAGAAGGGCACCGGCCGTGCTCGCCAGGGTTCCATCCGTGCTCCGCACTGGACCGGTGGCGGCATTGTCCACGGCCCCAAGCCGCGTAACTACGCTCAGCGCACCCCGAAGAAGATGATCGCCGCCGCTCTGCGTGGCGCTCTCTCGGACCGCGCTCGTCACGACCGCATTCACGTGGTCTCCGAGCTCGTGCCGGGCCAGGTGCCTTCCACTAAGAAGGCCAAGGGCTTCCTCGAGCGTCTCACCGACCGTCGTCAGATTCTGGTTGTCGTGACTCGCGAGGACATCACCGCGCGCAAGTCCGTCAACAACCTGCCGCACGTTCGTACCCTCGTCGCCGATCAGCTCAACACCTACGATGTGTTGTACTCCGACGACGTCGTGTTCTCGGTTGAGGCACTGAACGCCTTCGTGACCCGCGCACAGCGCGTCGAGAAGGAGGAGAAGTAATGGCTAAGATCGCCAATCCCCGCGACATCATCATCGCTCCGGTTGTCTCCGAGAAGTCGTATGAGTTGATGGAGCAGAACACCTACACCTTCCTGGTGGACCCCCGCGCCAACAAGCGCGCTATTGGTCACGCCATCGAGGAGATCTTCGGTGTCAAGGTGGCTCGCGTCAACACCGCCAACCGTGAGGGCAAGCGCAAGCGCACCCGCACCGGCGGCTACGGCCAGCGCAAGGCAACCAAGCGCGCCTACGTGACTCTGCGCGAAGGCAGCGACGCAATCGACATCTTCGGCGGTTCGGCCGCGTAACCCGCGAGTCGAGACATTAAGGACTGAGAAAGTATGGCTATTCGTAAGTACAAGCCGACTACGCCGGGTCGCCGTCAGAGCTCTGTCTCCCAGTTCGAGGAAATCACTCGTTCCACCCCGGAGAAGTCTCTGCTGCGCCCGCTGAGCAAGACCGGTGGCCGTAACGTACACGGTCACATCACCGTTCGCCACAAGGGCGGCGGACACAAGCGTCGTTACCGCGTGATTGATTTCCGCCGTAACGACAAGGACGGTATTCCGGCCAAGGTCGCTCACATCGAGTACGACCCGAACCGTACCGCCAACATCGCTCTGCTTCACTATGCCGATGGCGAGAAGCGCTACATCGTGGCGCCGAAGAACCTGAAGCAGCACGCGATCGTTGAATCCGGCCCCAATGCTGATATCAAGCCCGGCAACAACCTGCCGTTGCGCAACATCCCGACCGGTACCACCATTCACTGCGTGGAACTGAAGCCGGGTGCTGGTGCCAAGCTGGCTCGTTCCGCTGGTGCCTCGATCCAGCTGCTCGGTAAGGAAGGAAAGTACGCTGTGCTGCGTATGCCCTCCTCCGAGATCCGCCGCGTGGATGTGCGCTGCCGCGCCACCATCGGCGAGGTCGGAAACCAGGATCAGATCAACATTCGCTGGGGCAAGGCTGGCCGTATGCGCTGGAAGGGCGTACGTCCTACCGTCCGCGGTGTCGTGATGAACCCGGTTGACCACCCGCACGGTGGTGGTGAAGGCCGCACCTCTGGTGGTCGCCACCCTGTGTCGCCTTGGGGTAAGAAAGAAGTTCGTACCCGCAAGCCGAACCGTTACAGCAACGACATGATCGTTCGCCGTCGTCGTTCCAACAAGAAGCGTTAAGAGGAGGGAATTTAGATGCCACGTAGCCTCAAGAAGGGCCCGTTCGTCGATGAGCACCTCCTCAACAAGGTGGATGTTCAGAACGAAAACGGTACCAAGAAGGTAATCAAGACCTGGTCTCGTCGTTCCACCATTCTTCCCGATTTCATCGGTCACACCTTCGCCGTCCATGACGGTCGCAAGCACGTGCCGGTGTTCGTGGATGATTCCATGGTGGGCCACAAGCTAGGCGAGTTCGCACCGACCAAGACCTTCAAGGGTCACGTCAAGGATGACAAGAAGGGACGTAGGTAAGCGATGAGTGACCAAATCACTACCGCCCGCGCTACCGCGCGCTTCGTCCGGGTCTCCCCGATGAAGGCACGTCGTGTCGTGGACCTGGTCCGCGGCAAGTCCGTGTCCGAAGCACTCGCGATCCTGAAGTACGCCCCCCAGGGCGCTTCCGATCCGGTCGCGAAGGTCGTTGCTTCCGCTGCGGCTAACGCAGAAAACAACTTCGGTCTGGACCCGAAGACCCTGGTTATCTCCCAGGCATGGGCAGACGAAGGCCCGACCATGCGCCGGATCCGTCCGCGCGCCCAGGGTCGTGCTTTCCAAGTTCGCAAGCGCACCAGCCACATCACCGTGGTTGTCGAGAGCCAGAAGGAAGGTGCCTAAGCATGGGCCAGAAAATCCATCCCCACGGCCTCCGGCTGGGTATCACTTCTGACTGGAAGTCCCACTGGTACGCCGACAAGAACTATGCAGACTACCTCGCTGAGGACATCAAGATCCGCGAGTTCCTCTCCAAGGGTCTTGACCGCGCTGGTATCGCCGATGTTGTCATCGAGCGCACCCGCGATCGCGTCCGCGTCGACATTCACACCGCCCGCCCGGGCATCGTGATCGGCCGTCGTGGTTCCGAGGCCGACCGCATCCGCGGCCAGCTGGAGAAGCTGACCGGCAAGCAGGTCGCCCTCAACATCCTCGAGGTCAAGAACATCGACGCTAACGCTCAGCTGGTGGCTCAGTCCATCGCCGAGCAGCTCGCTAACCGCGTTGCTTTCCGTCGTGCTATGCGCAAGGCCATCCAGTCCGCGATGCGCCAGCCGCACGTCAAGGGCATCAAGGTGCAGTGCGCCGGTCGTCTCGGCGGTGCCGAGATGTCCCGCACCGAGCGCTACCACGAGGGTCGCGTTCCGCTGCACACCCTGCGCGCCGAGATCGACTACGGCACCTACGAGGCCCACACCACCTTCGGCCGCATCGGCGTGAAGGTGTGGATCTACAAGGGTGACGTCGTCGGTGGCAAGCGCGAGTCCGAGCTCAACGCACCGCAGGCCCGTCGCGGCCGCGGCGACCGTCGCGAGCGTCCGCGCCGCGGTGGCCAGCGCCGTCAGCGCGCAGAGAAGAAGGAGGGCTAAACCTCATGCTTATTCCCAAGCGCGTGAAGTACCGTCGCCAGCACCGCCCGCACCGTCGCGGTATGGCCAAGGGCGGCACTCGCGTAACCTTCGGTGACTACGGAATCCAGGCTCTCGAGCCGGCCTACGTCACCAACCGTCAGATTGAGGCCGCACGTATTGCCATCAACCGCCACGTCAAGCGTGGTGGCAAGGTGTGGATCAACATCTTCCCGGATCGTCCCCTGACCCAGAAGCCGCTCGGCGTGCGTATGGGTTCCGGTAAGGGCCCCGTGGAGAAGTGGGTCGCCAACGTGAAGCCGGGTCGCATCCTCTTCGAGATGAGCTACCCGAACGAGGCAGTTGCCTTGGAGGCACTGCGTCGCGCTGGTCAAAAACTGCCCATGAAGTTCCGCATCGTTAGGAAGGAGGACCAGTTCTAATGGCTACCGGTACCCCTGCACACGAATTGCGTGAGCTTTCCGCAGAAGAACTGACCACCAAGCTGAACGAGGCCAAGGAAGAGCTGTTCAACCTGCGCTTCCAGTTGGCTACCGGTCAGCTGACCAACAACCGCCGCCTGCGCACGGTCAAGCGCGACATCGCCCGCATTTACACGGTTATCCGCGAGCGTGAGCTGGGCCTGTCCGTGGTTCCGGGAGCTGAGGCTTAACAATGAGTGAGGCAAACGTGAACAAGAAGGAAAAGGGCGCTCAGAAGGTCCGTCTCGGCTACGTGGTTTCTGACAAGATGCAGAAGACCATCGTGGTGGAGCTCGAGGACCGCAAGCAGCACGCCCTCTACGGCAAGACCATCCGCACCAACTCCAAGGTGAAAGCACACGATGAGAACGAAACCGCCGGTATCGGCGACCGCGTCCGCATCGAAGAATGCCGCCCGCTGTCCAAGGACAAGCACTACCGTCTCGTCGAGATCGTCGAGAAGGCCCGCTAAACCTGTAGCGGCATAAGAAAAACCGGCCCCGCCCATGAGGTGGTGGCCGGTTTTTTGCGCTTATCGACGCCGCCTCCCCGGACGCTGCACCGAACCTCCCCAGCTCCCCACGTGCCGCACACCTCCTCCGTGCCGCGCGCGATTAGCGTAACCTAAGCACACAATGCACTCGCCCCGTGGGTGAATCTGAAAAGTGATTATTGCCACGTGGGCGATGTGTGTGTGGTGTACCGCCTCCCCATACTGAACAGCACAGCCCGCAGCATGGTGGGCCCTACGTGCTAGGAGGCGCAATGCTAGAGAACTTTATCAATAATCGTTTCGTGCCAGCGGAGACCTCCGAGGCTTTCGACCTCATCAGTCCCGTGACGGAGGAGGTGCTCGGACAGTCCCCGATCTCAGGCCAGCAGGATATTGATGCTGCGGTCGCCGCGGCCGACGCGGCCTTTAGCCAGTGGAGCCGCACCACCCCCAGCGAGCGGCAACGCTACCTGCTGCAGATCGCCGACGCTATCGAGGAGAACTCTCGCCACTTGGCCGAGGTGCAATCCCGCGAAACCGGCCAGCTCATTCACATGATCGAGGCCGAAGAGTGCCAGGTCGGCGCCGACCAGGTCCGCTTTTTCGCCGGCGCCGCCCGGACGCTGTCGGGGGTGGCGCAAAGCGAGTACATGGAGGGACACACCTCCTCGATCCGCCGCGAGCCGCTGGGCGTGGTGGCGCAGGTAGCGCCATGGAACTACCCGCTCATGATGGGACTGTGGAAGATCATTCCCGCCATCGCTGCCGGCAATACGGTGGTATTTAAGCCGAGCGATACGACGCCCTCCTCCACTCTGGCCCTCGCTAAGCTCCTGGCAGATATTCTGCCGGATGGTGTCGTCAATATCGTTCTCGGCGATGCCTCCACCGGCGCGGCTTTGGTGGCGCACCCGACGGTGCGGATGTGTGCGATTACCGGCTCGGTTCCGGCCGGGCGCGCCGTGGGGCGCAGCGCCGGTGAGAACCTCAAGCGCTCGCACCTCGAGCTGGGCGGCAAGGCCCCCGTGATCGTCTGTGCTGATGCCGATCTCGCCGCTGCTGCCGAAGGCATCGCGCAGGCTGGCTTCTTCAACGGCGGCCAGGATTGCACTGCCGCCACCCGGGTGCTGGTGGAGGCGAGTGTGGAGGAAGAATTCACGTCCTTGCTGGTGGAGCAGGCCGAGAAGTTGCGGCCGGGCGCACCGGAGGACACCGAGGCCTTCTATGGCGCGCTCAACAATCCCCGCCATTTCGAGAAAGTACTGGGTGTGCTCAACGACCTTCCCGAGCACGCCCACATCGCCACCGGCGGGGAGCGCGTGGGCAGCGCGGGGTTCTATCTGGCCCCCACCGTGATTACGGGGCTGCGGCAATCGGATCGAGCTATCCAGGAGGAGAGCTTCGGGCCGATTCTCACGGTGCAGCCCTTCGCCGATATCGATGAGGCGCTCACCTTGGCCAATGACGTCTCCTATGGTCTGGCCTCCAGCATCTGGACGAGCGATGTGCGGGTCTCGGATCGCGCCAGCCGGGAGCTGGACTTCGGATGTGTCTGGATCAACTGCCATATCCCGCTGGTGGCAGAAATGCCCCATGGCGGCTTCAAGGACTCCGGCTATGGCAAGGACCTCTCCCTCTACGGCTTGGAGGAATACACCCGTATCAAGCACGTCATGAGCGCCCACTAGCGGCTCATCCCCGCGGCGAGTGAGGCCGCATCCACGGGCTGTATCCACGGCCCTTATTACTACGGGCGTTGTCACGTCCCCCCTGCATTATCGAAGGAGTTTTATCATGTCTGAGCACCGCACTGTCGATGTTGCGATCATTGGCGCCGGTCCCGCCGGCCTGTCCGCCGCGCATCGTCTCACCGAGGCCGGCCACAGCGTGGCCGTTCTCGAGGCCCGCGACCGAGTGGGCGGGCGCACCCGCTCTGATGTCATGGATGGTGGCTGGTTCGAGATCGGCGGCCAGTGGGTGTCGCCGGATCAAACCGAGCTGCTCGCCACCCTCGATGAACTCGGCTTGGAGACGTTTCAACGCTACCGCGAGGGCGAGTCCATCTACCTCGGTCCCGATGGCGAGGTGAAGCGCTATACCGGCGAAATATTCCCGTGCGCCGAATCCACGCAGCGCGAGATCCTCCGCCTTATCGCGCTGATGGATGAGCATGTCTCCGACATGGATCCGGCCCGGCCGTGGGAGCATCCGCGCGCCGAGGAATGGGACAATGTGACCTTCCAGCACTGGCTGGAGCAGCAGTCCGATGATGAGGAGGCGCGCAAGAACATCGGCCTCTTCATTGCCGGCGGCATGCTCACCAAACCGGCCCACACCTTCTCCGCGCTGCAGGCGCTGCACATGGCCGCCTCGGCGGGATCATTCAGCAATTTGGTGGATGAGGACTTCATCCTCGATGCCCGCGTGGTGGGCGGTATGCAGAAGGTGTCTCTCACCCTCGCCGAGCGGATTGGCTCGGAAAATATCCTGCTCGGCACCCCGGTGCGCACCATCGAGCGCAGTGATGAGGGCGTGGTGGTCTACGGCGATAACGACACCGTGGTGGAGGCTGCCTATGCCATTCTTGCGATCCCGCCGAATCTTTACAATCGCATCTCCTATGTGCCGGAGATGCCCCGCACCCAGCACATCATGCACCAGCACCAGTCCATGGGTCTGGTGATTAAGGTGCACGCCACCTACGCCACTCCCTTCTGGCGCGACAAGGGGCTATCGGGTACCTGTTTCTCCTCGGAGCACCTGGTGCAGGAGATCTACGACAACACCAATTACGGCGATTCCCGCGGCACCCTCGTGGGCTTCATCATCGATACCCGCGCGGAGGAGATGTTCGCGCTGCCCGAGGAGGAGCGTAAGCGCACCATCCTCGACGCCATGGCCGTGATGCTCGGCGAGGAGGCCCGCGAGCCTGAGTCCTTCTACCTCTCCGATTGGGGCGCCGAGGAATGGACCCGCGGCGCCTATGCCTGCTCCTACGATATGGGCGGGCTCTTTCGCTGGGGGAAGTACAACGAGGAACCAGTCGGGCGCATGTACTTCGCCTGCTCGGATATTGCCGGCGCGGGCTACCAGCACGTTGATGGCGCGATCCGCATGGGGCATAAGGTTGCGGCCACCCTTCACGATCTGCTCGAGGAGTGATCATGCGATGTGTAGTCGGCTATGAAGCCACCCCGCAAGGGCTCGACGCCCTGAACTTGGGCATTGATGTGGCCCAGTCCCTCGATGCCGAGCTCACCATCGTGCTCGTCTTGCGCCGCCACGATGTGTTTAGCCACGAATACCCGCCCACCGGCGATGCTCACGACATTCTGCTCAACCAAGGGTTCCGCTGGCTGAAAGAAGCGCTCTCCCTCGTGCCCGAGGACGTGCGCATCTGCGCCCGTATCTACTCGGGGGCCACGACTGCCGAAGGTCTCAGCCGTGCCGCCGAGGAACTCGAGGCGGATCTGCTGTGCGTGGGCGGGGCGTCCTCCAGCCCGCTGAAGCGGCACAAGTTGGGAACCGTGGCCACGGACTTGCTCTTCGGTTCGCCGGTGCCGGTGGCCTTGGCGCCGCGGGGCTATCGCCGCCACCCGCTCCGCCGCATTACCTGTGCGGTGGGTACCCGCCCCGGGTCGGGCAGTCTCGTCGAAACAGGGCTGCTCACGGCGCGCCGGGCAGAGGTGCCGCTGCGACTACTGGCGCTGCTGGGGGTCAATCACGATGAGGCCCGAGAGTCCTTCGCCCAGGAGAACGCCCAACGGGTACTCGATGATGCGCGGGTGACCCTCGGCATCGCCACTCGCGCGGTGCCGGTAGCGATCGAGATGGGCAAGAGCAGCGAGATCACCAGCGCGGTGAACACCGTGGAGTGGCGCGAGGGGGATCTACTGTGTGTGGGCTCCTCGCGAGTGGAGCAATCCCGCTCCGTCTTCGCCGGCTCCATCACCATGCGCATCCTCAAGCACCTGACGGTGCCGATGGTCATTGTGCCTCGCGGCCATTGCGTGCGCTTTGCGGTGGAGGAGGGGAGGACATCATGAGCGAGACCCCCTCTTTGTCCGTATCCAAGGGGCTGAGCTCCGGCACCGTCGGCATCGTCGGCGCTGCGGTGATTGGTATCTCCTGTATTGCCCCGGCTTATACCCTCTCGGGTGCGTTGGGCCCCACCGCCAGTGAGGTCGGCGAACACATGCCGGCTGTGCTCTTGGTGGGGTTTGTGCCCATGCTTTTGGTGGCCATCGGCTATCGCCAGCTCAATGAATCGATGCCGGACTCGGGAACGACGTTCACCTGGGCCACCCGCGCCTTCGGCCCGGTCATCGGCTGGCTGGGTGGTTGGGGATTATTGGCCGCCACCATCTTGGTGCTGTCCAACCTCGCGGGTATTGCGGTGGACTTCTTCTACCTGCTGCTATCGCAGGTATTTCTCCGCCCCGAATTGGCGGCGCTAAAAGATAATGTGCTGGTCAATATTCTCACCTGTTTGGTGTTTATCGTTATCGCTTCTGCCATCTCCTATCGCGGTCTCGATACCACCAAGACCATCCAGTATGTGCTGGTGGCCGTGCAGATCGGGGTGCTGCTGCTCTTTTCTGGGATGGCGTTATTCAAGGCAGAAAATGGCAGCGCTTTCGATAGCACCCCCTTCAGTTGGGAGTGGCTCAATCCCTTCGGGGTGAGCTCCTTCTCGGCCTTCGCCGCCGGTATTGCGCTATCGGTGTTTATCTACTGGGGCTGGGACGTGGTGCTCACCATGAGTGAGGAGACCCAGGGATCCAATTCCACCCCGGGCAAGGCAGCCACCGCCACCATCCTGGTGATCGTCGTGCTCTACCAAATCATTGCAATTTCCACGCTGCGCTATTCCGGTCCGGGCAGCGGCGAGTTCGGTTTGGGCAATGAGACGATTCAGGAGAATATTTTTGCCGAATTGGCTGGTCCGGTGATGGGGCCGGTGGCGATCCTCATGTCTATCGCGGTGCTCGGGTCCTCGGCGGCCTCGCTGCAATCTACCTTCATTGGCCCCGCCCGCACGATGCTGGCCATGGGATTTTATGGGGCGCTGCCGCAGCGTTTCGCGCAGGTGACACCCAAGTACCAGTCCCCGGGTTTCGCCACGATCGTGGCCGCGATGGTCTCCTTTGGTTTCTATGCGATCATGCGTGTCATCAGCGAGGCCGTGCTGTGGGATACCATCACGGCGCTGGGCATGATGGTCTGCTTCTACTACGGAGTGACGGCCTTCGCCTGCGTGTGGTACTTCCGCCACCAGTCCTTGAAGAGCTGGTCCACGGTGCTCACCCAGTTTTTGGCGCCCTTCATCGGCGGGGCGTTGCTGCTCATTTTCTTCTTCCAGACCTCCCACGACGCCATGGATCCCGCCTATGGCTCGGGCTCCGAGATCTTCGGCATGGGCTTGGTGTTCGTGCTCGGAATAACCATTTTGGTGCTGGGTGTGCTGGTTATGGCGCTGACGTGGTGGCGCAATCCCACCTTCTTCCGCAGCGAGGGGCTGAAGCGAGGTCTGCCGAGTGATGAGATGGTTACCGTCGATGATGTCCTCGACCTCGATCCCTACTAAAGGGGCTTGCACGCTTATCGACGCCGCCCTCCCCAGCCCCCTATCGCGTGGGGTGGGGAGGGCGTAGCGGTGATGTGGCCTATTGCCAGGCCTCCGGAACGAGGTGCAGCAGCAGCGCGATGCTGAAGAGGAAGGCGGCCATGTAGACCACAACGATGGTGCCTTGGATCAGCGGATGCGCCTGCCAGGTGGTCTGCCATGCGGCGGGCTTGTCGCCGTGGGCGCGGGCGGTATTGAGTAAGAGCACTGGCACGATAGACATGATTGCCCCGGCAAAGCCGCCGGCATAGCTGAGCGCACTGACGAAGCCGCCGAAGCCCGCCAGAGAGATGAGCAGCGGCGGGAGCACGGTGATGCCGACGGCGGCGACGCGCTGCCAGCCATATTCCGGCCAGTGGGCGATGTTTAACACATTGCGCATTGTGGTGAAGCCGATGGCCAAAAAGGAGGTCAGCATGGCCAGCAGGGCAAAGACATTGGCCAGCAGGTAGGCGACGTCGCCAAGCTTCTCGCCCCACGCGAGGGTGACGACCTCGGTGACATCGCCGCCGAGCAGCCCGAGCGCGGCGAAGGGCACGAGCGTGAGGGTGAAACCGGTGATGCACATGCCGGCAACAATGGCGTGCGGAATGGAGGAGGGGTTATCCTCGGCGAGCCCGCGCGCCAGCTCGGGCACCACATACTGGGCGAGGAAGGTAAACACCGCCAAGTTCATGATCGGCACAATGTAGTAGGGGCGCAGAATCCACAGATTCTCCAGATCAATGCCCGGGCCAAAGAAGGTCCAGCCGCAGAGGATGGCGATGATGGCGGCCATGCCGGTGGTGATCGCGCCCTCGGCGATGCCGGTGGCGTGCAGTCCCTTCCACATCACCACCGAGCCCAGGAGGAAAAATAGCAGCGTGCCGAGGGTGGGGGAGATGTCGAGGAGATTGTGCAGGAGCCGGCCCGAGCCGGCGGCGTAGGCGATGAGCGCGCCGATACCGTTGATAAGGATGGCGCTAAACACCAGCCAGCGGCCGAGATTGCCGAGGTATTTCTCGGCGAGGCCGGAGAGCTGCAGCGGCTCCTGGGTACGCAGCGACACCTCGGCCACATAGAGCATGGAGATCGTGGTGAGAGTGCCGGCGATGAGCAGCGCGATCACGAGCGCTAAGAACCCACCATTTTTGCCGGCATAGGGCAGGGAGAGGATGCCGGCACCGATATTGGTGCCGAAAATCAGCGCCACTCCTTGCAGCGGGGTGATGCGGTGTTCTCTGTCCGCGCTGGTGCGAGTCTGTGTGCTCATAGATCACTCCTTGAGAAGATCGAAAAGGTATATGGGCCTAAGAGAAACCGCACTAGGTGCCTGTGTGGGGCCTCTGGTGCGGTGTATGTGGGGCGCTGATACGCGCCCAGCCTCTTGTTCCACCAGCCCAGCCGCGAGTCGGGCTGGTGGGGGAGGGCAATAGAAGGGGGGCTAGGAACGGGCGCGAATCTCGGCGGCGAGAATGTCTAGGCCTTCGCGGAGCAGCGCCTCGCTGATCACGAGGGAGGGCAGCAGGCGAATGACATTGCCATCGATGCCGCAGGAGAGAATGAGAATTCCCTGTTCCTTGCAGGCAGCTGCCACCTCACTGGTGAGGGCGCCAAGGGGCTCGCCGTCACTAGTGGCCAGCTCGATGGCGATCATTGCGCCGCGGCCGCGGACCTCAGCGACAGTGTCGAGCTCGGTGAGGGGCTCCAAGACCTCGCGGATGATGCGTTCCATCTCGCGGGCGCGCCCCGCTAGATCGTGCTCCTCCATCTCGCCGATGGCGGCCAGCGCGGCGTCGCAGGCGATGGGGTTACCGCCATAGGTGCCGCCAAGCCCGCCCACCACGGGCGCGTCCATCATCTCGGCGCGGCCGGTGACTGCCGAGAGCGGCAGACCGCCGGCAATCCCCTTGGCCATGGCCACGAGATCCGGCACCACCTGCTCCTCCTCGCAGGCGAACCACTGGCCCGTGCGGCAGAAGCCGGCTTGGATCTCATCGGCCACGAAGACCACATTGTTGTCCCGGCACCACGCCTGCAGGGCGGGCAAGAAGCCGCGAGCCGGTTCGATGAAGCCTCCCTCGCCCTGGATCGGTTCGATCACCACGCAGGCGAGATTCTCGACGCCGATCTCCTGCTCCATCATGGTGGTGGCGCGGGCGGCGGCACTAGCCCCATCGAGACCATCGCGCAGTGGATAGGACATCGGGGCGCGGTACACCTCGGCGGCGAAGGGGCCGAATCCCGTTTTATAGGGCTTGTTCTTGGCGGTCATCGCCATGGTGAGGTTGGTGCGGCCATGGTAGCCGTGATCGAAGACAACCACGGCGTTCTTGCGGGTGTGGGCTCGGGCGATCTTTACCGCGTTTTCCACAGCCTCGGCGCCGGAGTTGAGCAGCACCGACTTCTTGTGGTGATCGCCCGGAGTGAGCTCGGCTAGCTTCTCGCACACGGCCACATAGGACTCGTAGGGCGAGACCATGAAGCTGGTGTGGGTGAAGTGGGTGGCCGACTCGGCCACCGCCTCCGCCACCTTCTTATTGGAGGCGCCCACCGAGGTGACGGCGATGCCAGAGGCAAAGTCGATAAAAGAATTGCCGTCGGCGTCGACAAGCACACCGCCATCGGCGTCTACGACGAAGCCGGGCAGTCCCGGGCACAGGGCGCGGGCCACCGCAGCTTCGCGACGCTCACTCAAGGCAGCGGAGCGCGGTCCCGGCAGGCTGGTATGCACGGCGCGTTCCTGGGGGAGGCGATAGGTGAAATCGTGCATGGGCAACTCCTTTGAGCGTGGTTGGGGACTCTGAAAGCGTGATGCGTGGGCGCGAATCCACTAGTAACTGTGACCTATATCGCGCCAACGCCGGTAGCCTTGAGTATGCACCCCGAGCCCGCTCGAGGAATATCGCCATCTAGTCCAAAAAATTTATATAGATTGGACGCCATGGCGAATCCTGTGCGTGCGGCAGAACCGGCGCTGTCCGGCACCGCGACCTCCCCGTTGACTACTGACTGGCTGCTGCAACGACAGAGCCTCGAACTCACCCCACACAACGAGTGGAGCACCCAGTTTTTAGACATTCAAACCAATGAGCTGAAGAAACCCGCCGATTTCATCATCGCCAACTCCATCATTCTCACCCTCGGTATGTCCTTTACGGACACTCCTGAAGCACTGGGCGACTATGTGGATACCCTCGTCCACGCTGGGGCGGTGGCCATCGGCTTTGGCACTGGCTATGCCTTTGAGACGGTGCCGCAGCCACTGCTTGCTGCGGCGGAGCGGCACCGCATCCCCGTCTTTGAGGTTCCCCCGCACATCCCTTTTATCTCGGTGATCCATGCAGTGCACAAGGAGCAGGCGCGCCGCGCCGCCCAGGGGGAGCGCTGGCAGCAGCGTGTGCAGCAGCAGCTCAATAAGGATGCCGTCAGCGGTGATGTGCACCGGCTGCTCCACAGCGCCTCGGCCTCGCTGCAGGCGGCCATCGCGATTGCGGATAATGACGCTCGAGTGCTGGTGAATGTGCCCTTCGGTGGTATCGACGCGGGGGAGCTTGTGGTGGCCGATATTGCGGCCGGTCATCGCCACTCGCGGGCCGGGCGGACAGGAGAACTGGTGCACCTTACCCAGCGGCTTTCTGAACAGGGAGAACGCGTGAACCTGATGATGGTAGTGCGGCGCAGCAGCTTCCACACCCGGGAGCGCAGTGTGCTCCAGCACTGTAGTGGTCTGGCGGACATCTTGTTGCAGCGTCCTACCTTCCTGCGGGCCGCCCGTTCGGAGATGAACTCGCTGGCGCTGGCGCTGCTGCTCGGCATCGACCAAGAGGGCTCCTCGGTGGCTCATGCCATGCGCCATGCCGTGGATTCCCAAGGGCGCGTTCGCGCCGTGGTGGTGCGTGCGGATGATCCCGCAGCCCTGATGGCGGCGCGTACCACGCTCGACTCACGGCTACAGGCCCATTCCCGAGCGCTCTTTAGCCTGCCGCTGGACACCGACATGCAGCTTTTCCTATTTCGCGGCTCCCGCGATGATCACGACATTGTGGAGCACTTCGGTCCAGAGGTGCGCGAGGTAGCGATCGCCATGGGGGCGGCTATCCGGTGGAATGAGCTCAGCCGCGAGCATGTGGCTGAGCTGATGCGCCGCGCCCGGGCGACAGCCACCGGCGCGCATGTGGGCCCCTTCAATGTAAAAGCCTCCTGGCTACATCGGCCCGAAGTGCTCAGCGCCTTGCAGGCCCGCGGCGCGGAAACCTTCGATGTGCTCGCCGCCGCCGATGAACGCGACGGCACGGAATATGCCCGCACCCTCGAGCTGTATCTACGACTCGGCGGGCATATCGGAGATACCGCGGCGGCGCTGGGGGCGCATCGTCACACCGTGCGCAGCCGGCTCGCGCATATCAGCGAGGCGTGCAACGTTGACCTCTCCGATGCCGTGATCCGGGCCGAGTTGCTTTTTGTGGTGATTGCGCGGGACTAGGAGACAGCGGGCGCAATGTCCATCGATCCTGTGCTGCGTCAGAAGAAATTAATGAGCGTCTATTTCTAAATGCTCAAAACTCTTAAGCGGTTTCCTGTTCGAAGTCTGAGAGTGGCTCCTAGGTGTGGAAAAGGGGTCTGTTCAGTGTCGACAAATGTCGATAGCATGGTGGGGCAGTTCAGTATTTCTCGTGCCCAGATAGCTGTGGCAGATAATTGGCGGGGTTCTTCGCAGAAATATCCACAGCTATCTATATATAAGTGAGAAAGGCATTGTATGGCTCGGACACATAGACAACAGGATATATTTCCCATTACCCTGCGCGACCTCGAGGTGGTGCAGGTTCGTGATATTACGCCCAATCTCCGGCGCATCACTCTCGCTGGTGAGCAGCTCCAGGCCTTTGCCGGGTATGGCGTAGATAATCCGGAGTTCATCAGTACGGGTTTTGATGATGACGTCCGATTGGTCTTTCCGCACCCTGTCAGTGGCGATCGTCCCTATCCGCCGCCGCTGGGCAATGGCGCCCTCGATTGGACGGAAGAAGTAAAGAACCTCTTCCGCACATATACCGTGCGCCGATTCGATAAAGAGGCGGGCACCGTTGATATCGATTTCGCCCGCCACCACGACGGTCTCGCTGAGACATTTAGTGCCAAGGCAACTATTGGCGACAAAGTATATGTGGTGGGTCCGAAGAGAAGTGCCGCGCTGCCGACACACACGGACTGGCTTTTTCTCTGCGGCGATCACACCGCGCTGCCGGCTATCTCTCGCTGCCTCGAAGAGCTACCGCAGGGGCATCGCGTGATCGCGGTG
The DNA here is from genome assembly GCF_008930935.1 of Corynebacterium sp. 11A. NCBI lineage: Bacteria > Bacillati > Actinomycetota > Actinomycetes > Mycobacteriales > Corynebacteriaceae > Corynebacterium > Corynebacterium sp. 11A. The sequence continues at coordinate 82,610 of NZ_PQMR01000002.1, read as the reverse complement.
ATTGAGGTTGCTGAACGTTCGGACATTATGTCGCTTCCGAGCGATGCCGATGCAGACATCCACTGGGCGGTGGTCGCGGAAGGGGAGTCCTTCGCGGAGCGGGCTCTCAGCCTGCGAGATAGCCTGCCTGATGGTGAAGGCTTTGTGTGGGCGGCCGGGGAAGCGGGTGCCCTGAAGCAGATTCGTGCCCTCGCGAAGGAACTCGGCGTGGGGAGAGAGAACACCGAGATTGTCGGCTACTGGCGGGAGCACACATCCACCGTGGCTGAGGACGGCGCTCCGCTCAACACGCTCATGGCTATACGAGAAAAGCTCAGGGGAATGAGCAACATTCTCCCCATCTTTGCAGCGCAGGCCGCACTCCGCTCGGGTGTGGTGGCGCGGCTGTGGGAATTCACAGAGGGCGCTACCCCAGCGCAGATCACTGAGTCCGGCTGCGAACTTGATACCCATGCGGCACAGCGCTTGCTCCGCTATCTGTCCACTACCGGCCTTGTTATTGAGCAGGATGGACGCTTTGCTCTGAGCTCCGAGCTTGCCGAGGTGCTGGACTACGAGACCATGAGCTATCTCCTCGCCACGGACTTTAAGCCTGAGGTTATGGGGCTAGGGGAAGCACTGCGCGGCGGTCAGCCTCGTGGTGCATCTCCCGCAGCCGCTGCCCCTCAGCGTCATCCGCTGGATAGTTCCACCGCGCCGTGGATGGCGCCCGCCGTGGCGGCCGCCATCTCTCCGCAGCGCACGCTCAGTATCGGCGGCCCCGATGCAGAGGTGTACGCCGCCGAGATCGCGAGCCGCAAGGGCGTGACCGTCACGGTCGTTGTAGACGATGAGCGCGAGCTAGACCAGCGCGCTCAGGCCACGCAGGGCGAGCTAGAGCACGCAGGCATCACGCGTGCTTCGACATGGCAGGGGGATAGCGCGATGGTGATTACTCCCTGCGCGCTGGGTCCGATCGAGCAGCTCGGAGAGCTGCTGGAGCGCATCGCGGCGGCAGGAATCTCCACGTGTTGGATCGTGGAAGAGCTCATGGTCACGCACAGAATCCATGCGGAAGCATGCGAAAACGATTTGCAACGGCTCTGCGCTAACGGTGGCTGTGTTCCCTCTCAAGAGGAGATCACGGACGTGGTCACAGGCGCGGGGTGGCGAGTCGAAGCCGTACAGCCGGCCGGCTGGGGCATGCAGCTGCTCACCTTGAGCCGTTAAACCGCGGCCCCACATCGCCGGCCGCCTTAGCCCCTCAACACACAGCACCGTCCCGCTGGATATTTGGCAGCGCGCCGGTGTCGGTGTTTTTAGAAATCGGGTGATTCAGGCAGGATCTGGCCGCCATCGACCACAATGCCCTGACCGGTAATATAGCGGGCGGCATCGCTGGCGAGGAAGGCGACGGTGTGGCCGATGTCCTCGGGTGTGCCGAGGAATCCCAGCGGCACGGTGGCCTCCATGTCCGCGATGTACTTCTCGCCCATCTCCTTCAGGCCCGGGGTGAGAATATTGCCGGGAAGCACGGCGTTTACGGTGATGGACTGCGGCGCCAGCTCGATGGCGGCACTACGCACAAAGCCCATCTGGGCGGCCTTGGTGGCGCCATAGTGGGACCACAGCGGATAACCGGTGTAGTTACCCGTGATCGAGGAGGTAATCACCACGCGTCCCGCACCGGAGGCCGCGAGCAGCGGGGTAGCGGCCTGCACCATGTGGATGGTGCCCTTGACGTTGACGTCGAAGATGAGGTCAATGTCCTCATCGCTCATCTCCGCAATGGAGGATTGCGGATAGATGCCGGCGTTGCTGGCCAGGATGTCCAGGCTGTCGAAGCTCTCGAGGAGCTGGGTGCAGGCCTCGGCGTCGCGTACATCGAGGACATGTGCCTCAAACTCGGAGGCGGCGCACTCCTCCTCGGTTAGGCCGGTGACGATCACGTGGGCGCCTTGGGCGGCGAGAGCGCGGGCGATTCCCGCCCCAATGCCGAGGGTGCCGCCACTAACGAGTGCAGTCTTGCCATTCAGGGTATTCGGTGAAGTACTCATGTTTCTTTAGTGTAAGTATTTTCGTTAAGAATGGAACCCCTCCTGAGCTGGCCCGCATGCGCGGGCGGAGCACGCTTATCGACGCCACCTTGGGGACAGGGGGTGCATCTGAGAGGGGATGCGGGTCGCTCGGTGGGGTTACACAACACAGGTCCCTGTAATACGAATCGGGGCCAGAATGTACACCCCTTCGTAATTTATATTATGCATTATACTGAATATTAGTGAGAAGTTTTGTGGTCCCTATTGGGAATGGGGCACTCTAATCTGCGCTATTGTTGTTTCCTGGAGCGAGAGTTCCACGCTGGCAGGCTATATGTAGGAAAAATGCTGCATGTTCAACAATCTGACCTGTGCAGTGCGGCTAGCCTTACAGTTTCTGGTGACGCGTTGTGACGTGTCCCGTGAGTGCGTAGAGAAGAAAGGCGACGTTTTATGCCGACAGGGACTGGCGATATTGACGCTGCAATTTTGGATGCTGCGCGCCAGAGTGTGCTCGAGGAGGGCCTCGAACGCACCACAATGTCTGGTGTGGCGCGCCGGGCCGGCATTTCTCGGCCCACTCTCTATGCCCGATATAAGGCCCTGTCTGATCTGACCACCACGCTGCTCACCGAGGAGCTCTTGACTGTGGTCTCCGCACTCAATCCGGCCCCAGAGACCGTGGAGGATCTCATCGCCGCGCTGGTGGTCTCCGCTGAGCAGGCCTCCGCTAGCGAGCTTTTGGAAGCGGTGCTGCGAGCGGATTACTCCCACGCCTATACCTTCACTATTGAACGCCTCGGCAGTGGCCAGCTGCGCATCGTCGCCCTGCTGGAGAAGATCATCCAACGCATCCAAACCGCCGATGAAGTCCGCCTCGGAATCGGTGGGCGCGGCGCCGCCTCCGATGTGCCGTGTATCTCTGCCCGTGACCCGCGGGTATTGGCGCTGGTGAGCTACGGCATGGTGCGCCATGTTGCCGTCACCTCCACGCTCGCCGATAACGCCCTCGAGGGGCTATCGACCTGGCAGGAGGAGCTGGCCCGCAGCCTGCGCGGCTACCTGGTGGATCCCGAGCCGCAGCATCAGCGGGCTCGCCGCGCTTAACCCGCCCTGCGGTTTGGGTCTCGCGGGTACGGGTGGGGTGGTTGCGAGTGGGCGTCGACAAGCATCTGCGTGTGGCGAGAAAAATTTGGTGCACACGGTGGGCATGTGGTTGAATGTTCGGGTTGCAACCGTCACGCGACGGCATACATTCGGTGCGTTCCGAGCCGGATGGTCGTTCCCCGCTCATTAGGGCGGGTAGTAGTGGTTGTACGCAGAAAGACATAGACCGTGCGTGTACAGGACGGAAATCTGACACGCGTTATATCCAGGTCAGGAGAGACCCACTGTGATTCAACAAGAATCGCGTCTGAAGGTCGCCGACAACTCTGGTGCACGAGAGATTCTCTGCATCCGTGTGCTCGGCGGTTCCACCCGACGCTTCGCAGGAATCGGCGACGTCATTGTCGCCACCGTCAAGGAAGCTGCTCCGAATGGCAACGTGAAGTCTGGCGAGATCGTCAAGGCTGTCATCGTTCGCGCCAAGAAGGAGACCCGTCGCCCGGACGGCTCGTACATCAAGTTCGATGAGAACGCTGCAGTGATCATCAAGAACGACAACGAGCCCCGCGGTACCCGCATCTTCGGCCCCGTTGCTCGTGAGCTGCGCGACAAGAAGTTCATGAAGATTGTTTCTCTCGCTCCGGAGGTGATCTAAGACTATGAAGATCCACAAGGGCGATAACGTCATCGTGATCTCTGGTCCGGATAAGGGCGCTAAGGGCAAGGTCATTCAGGCTTTCCCGAAGCGGAACAAGGTCCTCGTCGAGGGCGTCAACCGCATCAAGAAGCACGTCGTCAACTCCGCACCCGAAGCCGGTGCTGAGTCCGGCGGAATTGTCACCCAGGAGGCTCCCATCCACGTGTCCAACGTGATGGTGCTCGACTCCGATGGCAACCCGACCCGCGTTGGCTACCGCTTCGACGAGAACGGCAAGAAGGTTCGTATCTCCAAGCGCAACGGGAAGGACATCTAACAATGGAGAACTACACCCCGCGTCTGAAGACCCGTTACCGCGAGGACATCAAGCAGAAGCTGGCTGAGGAGTTCAACCACTCCAACGTCATGGAGATCCCCGGCCTGACCAAGATCGTGGTCAACATGGGTGTGGGCGACGCCGCCCGCGACTCCAAGATGATCAACGGTGCTCTCGAGGACCTCACCGCTATCACCGGTCAGAAGCCGCAGATCCGTCGCGCCAAGAAGTCCATCGCGAACTTCAAGCTGCGTGAGGGCATGCCCATCGGCGCCCGCGTCACCCTGCGTGGCGACCGCATGTGGGAGTTCTTGGATCGTCTGCTGACCGTGGCTCTGCCGCGTATTCGTGACTTCCGTGGTCTGTCTGATCAGCAGTTCGATGGTCACGGTAACTACACCTTCGGTCTCACTGAGCAGTCCATGTTCTACGAGATCGACGTGGACAAGATTGACCGTCCGCGCGGTATGGACATCACCGTGGTTACCACCGCCACCAACAACGAGGAAGGCCGCGCCTTGCTGCGCCACTTGGGCTTCCCGTTCAAGGACAAGGATGGCAAGATGCAGCGCCCCTAAGGCGTTCATCGCTCGGCGCCGGCTAGTGAGTAGTCGCTAGGCAGCGCTGGGCATCTGTCTCAAGACTAGATAACCCGCCCCTTCTTTCCGGATCCGTTCCGGGGAAGGGGCGGGTTTTCTCTCTGTCTATCTTCGTTATGGCTGTGGCTGGGGGCGGGTGTTAAAGACCAATGCCATGGCGATAAGAGAGACGGGCAGGGCCAGGATGGGCCAGATATAGATCGCGCCGACTACGTTTTTGCTGATGATAAGCAGTGCGCCGATATGGGTGCTGATGGTGCCGAGCGCGGCGATGCTCAGTGCCAAGCGCTGGGTGAGGTTCCAGCGGTAGTAGCACACTGCAGCCACGAATCCGGCCCCGAGAACGAGGAGCAGGATTGTGGTGGGAAGGGTGAAAGCGAGCATGCCCAAGGCGGCCAGCGCGACGTAGCCCATCATGAGGAAATAGACGATGGGTGGCGCAGGCGTGGGGGATGGGTGCAGCAGCCCGCCGCGGGGAGCTCGCCGTCCTGTGCTGCGGGTGGCTCCTGGACCCCAGAGCTCCGCCCACGTGCCAAGGAGCGAGCCGCCGCAGGCCAAGGCGGCTACCAGTATGCCTATCCAGACGTCATAGATGCGTTCGGTGGCCACGATGGTGATGCCCGCTGCGACAAAGAGCGAGAAACGGGCGAGCGGCGGGAAGGTGGGGACCAGCGCGGCGTGAATAACCATCGCCAGCCCGCAGAGCACACAGAGCAACGCCGAGCCATCCGAGTAGCCCTCCTTGAGGGCCATAATCGCTAAAAAGAGCACCCCGGCAGTGATACTCAGGGCTCCCGTGGACAGCCCGATGGCGGGAATATCTTTGGTCGTTTGATGCTTCATACCTTCAGCTTAACGATCCATCGGCAACTGGGGTGCGATGATTAATCGCTATCGATGCGGCGGTAGCATACACACTGTGCCTACGTGCGCGGGGGAAGCTCGCGTCGGGCAGCGATGCAAGGAAGGGGACCGCCGCCACCGTGTCCGACGAGGATCTGCCCGCCCGCTCACTCGCCCACCCTGGTGCACACTCGCAGCGCTATCCCTATTACTCCGGCCCCTTGGGGGTGGTGTGTGACCGGCATGATCCGCACGCGGGGGCAGATTTTTATCTCTGGGCACCGACCGCACGTTCGGTGAGTCTGCATCTAGCGCCGCCGCAGCAGCCGCTCGGCGGCCCAGCTGGGGGCGTCTCCTCGGCCGAACCGGCGGTCTATGCTCTGAAGCGCGGTGCACACGGTAGCTGGCACTGCCGGGTAGATAGCGATGTGTGGGGCTGGGACTACCACTATGTGCTGGAGTTTGCCGATTACAGCACTGCGGCGGTGGACCCCTATGCCACCGCGGTCACGGCCAATGGGGTACGCGGTGTCGTGCTGGATCCGGCGCATCTGCTGCCCGCGGTGCAGCGGGCTCCCACCTTCGGTGCGCTCGAGGATGCGGTGATCTACGAAGCACATATTCGGGATCTCACGATCGGCGAGGACAACGGCATCACCCACAAGGGCACGTTCCTGGGCCTGACAGAGGAAGGCACCCGCACCGCGGCTGGTTATCCTTCGGGACTCGATTATCTCTGCTCGCTCGGGGTGACGCACATTCAGCTCCTGCCGGTGAGCGATTTCGCTACCGTCGATGAAACCGCGGACCTCGGTTTCAATGCCCAATACAACTGGGGCTATGATCCGGCGCACTATAACGTCCCCGAGGGCAGTTATTCCACCGATCCCACTGACCCCGCGGCCAGGATAAGCGAATTCCGCGCACTCGTGGACGCCCTGCACGCCCGTGGCCTGCGGGTAGTGATGGATGTGGTGTACAACCACGTCTACGATGCGACACAGCACCCTTGGCAGCGCACGGTTCCCGGCTACTTCTTCCGCACGGACGACGAGGGCCAGCTGAGCGATGGTTCCTTCTGTGGCAATGAGACGGCCTCGGAGCGATCCATGATGCGCCGCTATATTGTGGATTCCTTGTGCTATTGGGCCAGCACCTATGGCGTCGATGGCTTCCGGCTGGATCTCATGGGGCTGCACGATGTCGCCACCATCAGGGCGGTGCGCGCCGCGCTGGATGCGATCGATCCCGGCATCGTGCTGCTGGGGGAGGGCTGGGAGATGGGCAATCATCCGCCCGAGTCACTTGGTGCGAATCAAAGTAACGCGCGGCTGCTGCCGCGGGTGGCGATGTTCAATGACACCTTCCGCGATGTGATCAAAGGCGGGGTGTTTCACGCCGACTCTCGTGGATTCATCTCCGGTGGCGGCGGGGGACAGACGCTTATCGACGCCCACCTCGGTGCCCGTACCACCCGCACCTATCTCAGCGCGGCCCAATCGGTGGTGTACAACGAGGCGCACGACAACCTCACCATGTATGACAAACTTCTGGCCACCGGGGTCAGTGATCCGGTCCGGCGGCATGCCCTCGCCACCGAGATTCAGCTGCTCTCCCGCGGGGTGATGTTCCTGCATGCCGGGCAGGAATTCTGCCGCACCAAGCACGGGGTGGAGAACTCCTATAAGTCCCCGGATACGATCAACGTCTTCGACTATGACCGCGCCGCTGGCTTCCCAAATATGGGGCATGTCGTGCGGGATATGCTGCGGTTGCGGCGGGAGCACTCCTGGCTACGAGAAAGTGACTATGCCCAGATCGCGGCCCGCACCACGGTGCTGCACTGCGGCGAGGAGCGTCTGGCCTATGTGGTTCGCGCCGCCTTCGGCGAGAACGCCGCCCTAGTGCTCATCAACGGCTCCGAGGAGGCGTGGGTCCCCGCGGCGGAATGGGGCCTGGGGGAGGTGGTGGCGCTGCATCTGCATGACCATAGCGTGCGGCGCCAGTCGGTGCGCGCGGATTCGGTAGCGGAGCTGAGTATCCCGCGCCTGAGCGTGACCTTGGCGGAGCTGCAAGAAGAAGCGCAGCCCTGGCCGGTGGGGCAGTGGCGGCGCTAGCAGGAATTCACCCCCGCTGCGTAACGGTGAGTTTAAGAAAAGTTAACGCGGCGTAAAACCTTGGAGGAACGTAAGAGAATGTGGTGAAAAACCGGTTCAACTGGGGAAGGATCCTGTTATTCTTAGCCGAGTGAAACGCCGACACTTTCTCGCATTAACCTCTGCCACGGGGCTTGCCGCTGTGGCTCCCGTGAGTCTCGCTGAGGCGAGTGAACCCGCCCCGCTGGGGGGCTACTTTCAGCACTCGGTGGCCTCCGGTGACCCGCTGCCCCATGCAGTTATCATCTGGACTCGGCTCACCCCTACCGCCGAGGCCCTCCCCGGCTCTGGGCTGGGGCCTGCCGTCGAGGTGTTCTGGGAGGTGGCTACCGATGAGACTTTTCGCCATATCGTCTCCACAGGTGTAGCCCACACCAGCGCGGAGCGAGATCACACCATTTCGGTGGACGTCACTGGTCTGCAACCGGCCACCGAGTACTACTACCGTTTCACCTACCGTGAGGCGCATTCTCCCATCGGCCGCACCCGCACAGCGCCTGCGGCAGGAGCGATGGATCCCGTGCGCTTTGCAGTGTGTTCCTGTGCCAACTACGAGGCCGGGTATTTTCGTGGCTACCGACACATCGCAGAGCGAGATGACCTCGAATTTGTGCTGCATTTGGGTGACTACACCTATGAGTATGAAACCGGCGGCTACACCGGCGCCTTCGATACCGTGGTGCGTCGTGTACAGCCGCCGCGTCGCACCACCAGCCTGCAAGATTTCCGCATCCGGCAGGGGCATTATAAAAAGGATCCTGATCTCGCGGCCCTGCATGCTCGATTGCCTATGATCTGTATCTGGGACGATCACGAGTTCTCCGATAACGCCTATAAGGATGGTCAAGGCGGTGGTGCGCCGGAGTTCGGCGAGGATTATCAGCTGCTGCGCCGCAATGGCATGCAGGCCTATTACGAGTGGATGCCGGTACGCACCCAGGAAGGCCGCGAGACGATCTACCGCAGCTTCTCCTATGGCAGCCTTTTCGACCTCATCGTTCCGGACCTGCGCACCTTCCGCGATGCCGCGCTGGTGCACTCTGGAGACAATAAGGATCGCAGCGATCCTCTCTTCTGGGCCCACGCGAATGATTCCGAACGCTCCATGCTGGGAAGAGAGCAATTCGAGTGGTTTAGCGAGCAGCTGGCCAATTCCACCGCCCGGTGGCAGGTGGTGGGCAATGAGGTGATGATCGCACCCATGACGCTGCCTACCGGGCTCGATCCCCTGCTCCGCTCCTTCCTGCAAAAGCAGGTGGGGCTACCCGAAGAGGGTGTGGCACTGAATACTGACCAATGGGACGGCTTCATGGCGGAGCGCCAGCGCATTGTCGATAGTATCGTCGGCGCGGGCGGTCGCAATGTGCTCTTCCTCACCGGAGACATTCACAGTAGTTGGGCCAATGATGTGCCGCTGGATCCGCAAGGCTACCGAGACGGGAACCGACGGGTGGCCGCGACGGAATTTGTAACCACCTCTATCAGTGCTGCCGGCGCCTATGATGCAGTGAGCCAGAAAATCCCGCAGCATGAGGTGGTGAAGAACATGATGCGCGTCGGAGAGAGCACACTTACCGCCGTTAATCCCTGGTTTAAGCACATTGACTTCTCACGGCATGGCTATATGGCCGTAGAGATCACACCGGACTATGCCCACGCCGACTGGGTGTTGGGTGATAGCGTGCTCGAACCGGGCGCACCACTCTGGGTAGACATGAGCTACCGCACCTATGCGGGAAAGCCGGGGGCCCAGCCCCACCCCCACGCCCTCGCCTAGACGAGAGGCGCCAGCACACCTCCGCGCCGCCGCATGGACGGCACGTCAGCACTGAAATGTTCTAAGGAGAAAAAACACTCATGGTGAATCCTCGTCGAGGTCGTGCCCTCACCCTGGCCGCCGTCCTCGGAAGTGTCATGATGATTGTCGCCCCGCTCGCCCAGGCGGATATAGCTGAGCCGACCCCGCAGCCCTTCGCAGCCAGCGACTACGTGGGATATATCTCCGATATCAGCTCCTATCCCGGTGGGGTGTATCTGCAGCCGGTTGCGGGATTCTGGGATCTCGAGCGCAACCACCCCGAGGTGGTGCAGGACAACCTTGCCCGCACCATCGCCATCAATAACGCCGCCGCCGATAACCCCGAGCTCATCGCCGCTGCCCAAGAAGGGGCGCTCGCCGATAAAAGGGGACTGCTGCCGGTGGTCACGGATGCTCTCGGGCCGACGCTCGCCCAGCATGTGCGCGAAGCATTAGCGGCGGGGCGCCTACCTAAAACGGAGATGCTCCTCGGGCGCGGGTGGCTGGCGCGCGCCGGTGGCCCCGCCAGCTCCACATTCGCTGAGAAGGCGGCCTTCGGCTATGACCGGCCCTTTAAGGTGGCCCCCGAGCGGATCAACCGCTACAACCCCGAAGGTGAGAACCTCTATAAAGACAGCAAGTCCTTCCCCTCGGGGCACACCAACCAGGCTACGTGGACCACCACCTTGCTGGCCTATATGCTGCCGGAATTTGCCCCGCAGCTCATCGCCCGCGGTGCCGAATCCGGCTATCACCGCGTGGTGCTCGGAGTGCATTATCCCCTTGACGTGATCGGCGGGCGCATCACCGGCACGGCTGCGGCCGCGGACCGGCTCAATGATCCACGTATGCGCGAGGCCCTCGATGCGGCCGCCGCAGAATTGCGGGCGGAGCTAGAATGGCGCTGCCAGTCCAGCCTCTCCGCGTGCGCTGCAGGCATCGCCCCCAGCGCTGCGGTGGTGGATGCCTATACTGAGCGCCTCGACTATGGTTTCGCGCCCGTCTACTCCACCGCGGCGCCGATGATCGTTCCCGAGGCTGCACCGGTATTGCTGAGCTCGATATTTCCCGAACTCACTTGGCAGCAGCGCGCCGAGGTGCTGCGCCAGACTGCCGCTCCCGCTGGTGCCCCACTGGACGATCAATCCGCCGCTGGATCCTGGCAGCGCCTGAATCTTGCGCGTGCCGCCGCCGCGACAGTGCACGTCAATGACGACGGCTCGGTGAGTGTCGAGGGATAGCCCGCTCCGGTGAGGCGAAGGGCGCACCCACCATTTCTCCGGCCGTAAGCAGAAAACACCTAGGGCAGGTGACACCTAGGGATGCTCTCGCTTGATGCCCGCTAAGGCGAAACTTCCCGCCCCGGAACGACTCCGTATCGCGCTGGGGCTATGCTCGTGTCCAGACCAGCGGTGCCGACACGGGGTAGTGAGCTCCGACGCCGCGGGAGCGAAAGGAGGGGGCCGTGGACCGAGATCCCACGCGTATCCCGATCCTCCTCGAGGAGCTGCGCCGCACTTGGGAAGCCCAGCCGGAAATGCCTTTCGCCCACCTTCTGCTGGGCTTAAGCACCCATGGTGTCAGCGCTACGAGTACGGATGAGGAGGTGGCGCAGGCGCTGCAGGCTGTGCGCGGCCAGCGCCTGCCCGCGCTGCCCCCGGAACTATCGGAGACCGACCGCTTTGTGCTGCGATTCGCGGACCACCCCCGGCTGCTTACTCTGCATGGCAGCACGGTAGTCAGCTGGCAACGGCAAAGCTCCGAGCGCACTTCTCGACGCTCCGCTGCCCGCCCAAGAGACGCAGAAACCAGCCCGCGCACCCCGCTGCGGCCATCGGTGTGGACCTTCTCCAAGGTGCGCCGCGCCGAGATGTCCATGCCCCTCGTGCTACTCGATGCCGAGGGAGTGAGCCATCGCTTGGGCGTGATTGAGCGCATTGAGCGCCTCGCAGACGTCGAGTGCAGCCCCGAGGGGCTGCACCGCAGTGAGCGTGGTGCGGGTTGCTGGTGCATCGATGTGGAGGATGATGTGCGGCTGCAGCTAGGCCGTGAGCTGGTGGAGTTTCGCCGCGGCCGGCGCACGAGTTCGACGCGCAGCTACCGCTGGGAGCAGGTGCTCGAGTGCAGTCCCGGTGTCCCGTTGCGGGTGCGCACGGCGGGCGGGGAGACGCGTCAGTTCGGTGCTGTAGTCACGTGGGTGCAATTAAAGGATCGGTAGGAGACAACAATGCGAGCACAACCGGTTTTTTATTATGACGGCGACTGCGGGTTTTGCCAGGCCTGCGCGCTCAAGCTCGCTCAGCTGGCCCCGCAGGTCGCGGTGGAGCCGGCCAGCCCCAGCGATGAGGGCTTGGCACGGGTTGTACGCGCGGAAATTACCGACCACGCCCTCTACACCACCGGCATGCGGCTCTATCGCGGGAACACCGCCATTGGCATGGCCTTGCGCCAACACGGGCGCAGCCTCGGTATCCGCACCCTCGGCCTTGCGTGTCTCCTGCCTGGTGCGGGGATCGTGTATCGCTGGGTGGCGCGCAACCGCAGCCATATCTCGCGGCTGCTACACCTGCGCTAAAGCGCGCTAGTCCAGACCGACCTTCGCGGCGGAATCCTCCCATAGCCGGGCGGCGGTCCGGCTATCTCGGCCCTTCGGCGGCAGTGGGAAGCGGCGATTGCGGACATAGTAGCCACCAGGCTCTACTCCCTCGCCGAAGGGTGTTTCTGCGAGATACACCATGCGGGTGGCCGAGGTCTCTGGGGTATCCATCACCTTTGGTGCGAGGCGACTGTTATAGAACGACCCCATGAGATTGCTGGCGTCGCGGGCAAAGGAAGTAGAGACCACACCGGGATGTAGCGACAGCCCTGTGATGCCGCGATCGCCCAAATGGTTGTTGATCTCGGCGCAGAACAAGGTAGTGGCCAGCTTGGAATCAGGATAGGCCTTGCGCCACGAGTAGTCCTCTGTGTGCATGAGGTTAGAGAAATCCACCTTGCCCACGAGTGCGGCGATGGAGGAGGTGCCCACCACCCGTCCTTCCCCAGCCGCGAGCTGCGGCACTAAGAGATTGGTGAGCAGGAAGGGGGCAAGGTGATTGAGCTGGTAGGTGCGCTCATAGCCATCGGCGCTGAGCCCATAGTGCTGGAACATGCCGCCCGCATTGTTCATGAGCACATCGATGCTGTCCCAGTGCCCGGCAATATCCGCAGCGAGGCGGCGTACCTGGTCGAGCTCGAGATAATCCGCCAAAAAGTAGGTGCAGTCCAGCTGGGTGGCCAGCCGGATTGTTTTCTCCTCGTTGCGACCAACAATCAGCACCCGGTGGCCACGCTCCACAAGCTGACGAGCGGTCGCCGCCCCCACCCCATCACTGGCACCGGTAATCACAATATTTTTCATGTCCTCTAGCCTAGTGCGGCGCTCCAGCGAAGGATGCTGCTCGGCAACGCGCGACAGCGGCTGCGGGATGGCGTCGATAAGCGAAAACTCCCCGCCGAGGCGGGAAGACGTGCTATGAGGAGGGCGAAGTTGGGGTGTTGGAGGCGATAATCTGCTCCGCCTCATCCGAATCGGAATCGATGTCCACCTCGGTAAGGATCTCGGAGATGAACTCCTTTTCCGGAATATTGGAGTTATAGGCGATTGTGCGCAGCTCCCGGGCCTCGGTGCGGGTGAGCTTCTCGTCGGAGGTGACCCGCTTGCCCAGCAGCTCGCGGGCGCGGCGGCGCAGCTCCGTCTCCGACTCTAGGTCACCGCGGTGCTTCCACCATGCCCAGCCGATGATGATCATGATGAGGATGCCCATATAACCCAGGATCGGGTAAATCCAACCGATCAGATTGGAGAACCCAATGAAGCTGAGCACGAAACCGATGAGCACGGCGATGCAATAGGCCTTGTAGAAGTTCTGTGGCTTGTTCTTGGTCACGCGCTTGGCGAAGGCGTAGAACATACTGATCGCCGTGTTGTAGATCATGCCATAGATGGCGAAGGTCATAATGAAGCCCAGCGTCGGGTGGATGCTATTGATCATCGCCAAGGTGGGCATGTCCGTTTCCATGACGGTGTCCACAGACATGTACATGGACCCCACCAACACCGCCAGCAGGAAGAGGAACACGAAGCCGCCAACAATGCCGCCGATGCCCACCTCGCGGGAATCGAGGAAGTTACCGCCGATCACGATGGCCATCGACACCACCACGATCACCTGCAGGCCGAGGTTATTGAGCGCGGAAATCCACCAATTGGGCAGTGTGGTGGGGATCTGGGTGGCCTGGTCGTGCAGGGTCGAGAAGTCTGGGTTGGAGTGGACAATCGTCCACAGGGTGGCGGTACTGATCAACACGATGATGAAGGGGGTGATGGCGCCGATGACGATGGTCACCTTATCCACGTCCAGCAATCCCGTGAGCAGCACCAGGATCAGCATTGATATTGCGCCCACCCACACCGGCCAGCCGAATTGCTGCTCGAGATTCGCCCCAGCGCCGGCGAACATGGCGAAGCCGATACAAAACAGGGTGATCATGGTGGCGCCATCCAAAATCTTGGAGGTGACCGGGCCAGAGATCGCGTCGAAGACGTTGGTGTGCTCCTTCGCGCGGTGATAACTTCCTAGCTGCAAAATGGTGACGCCGGCAATCATCATTGCCAATGAGGCCAAGACAGCCCCCAAAACGCCCCAGTTACCGAAGGCCACATAGTATTGCAGCGCCTCGCGGCCCGAGGCGAAACTGGCTCCCACCAGCACGCCAATGAAGGCCATGGCGATTTCAAGTGAGCGGCGAATCATCGTTTATTCTCCTTTATTCAATAATGAAGCACTATCGGGCAGTGTCTTCCAGCCGCGCGGCAGTGCCGCGGCGCGGGTAGCCCCCGATGCGGTGGCGGGGCGAGGACGTGTGTCTTCCCTTTAATCTCACGCTGTGGCCGGCCGGGCATGCTGCTTCATGCCCGCTAGCGGCGCGGGGCCCGCTGGTGTGCACAGGCCCTGCGGTGGCGTGAGGCCCTGCGGTGGCTGCCGCCTCGTGGACGCGATAAGTCGCTGGCGCAACGACACGATCGTGCTGCCGGCGGCGCCGAGGCGCTGCGTGCTGTGCCCCAGCGATCTTGGAAGAACCGTAAACACAAGCAGGGCGGACGTAGAGAGCCGCGGGCAGCATCCTCCAGGGTGGGCACCGTGCTGGGTGGGCGAGCCGCTCGCAGCGGGCGCCTTGCAGCAGCGTACAGCCTTATACGCAGATCCCATACGGCCATCGCTCGGTGCCAGCGTCCATGACATAGAGTAGTGCCCCGCGCCCAGTAGCGAGGGCAGCGGGGGTAGGGGTGTGCGGGATGAATCGCGGCGGCAGCGGATAGATCAAGGGGTTAATCAGGAGTTGATGTGCCCGCCCTGCGGCGTGCTGAGTCAGAGCATAGTCAGCAGCTAGCTCTCGGTGTTCACCGCGGCCAGCTCGCCGGAGTAGAGGTTGAAGCGATCGCCTCGGTCAAACCCTACGAGCAGCAGCCCGGTGGCGCGGGCGAGGTCCACCGCCAGACTGGTGGCGGCTGATACCGCGACCAGTCCCGAGCACCCGGCCAGTACGGTTTTTTGTACCAGCTCGAAGGAGGCGCGCGAACTCATCACCATGATGTGCCCGGCGAGCGGAAACTCCATGCCCGCCATCAGCGCCGCCCCGATCACTTTGTCGCAGGCATTGTGCCGGCCCACGTCCTCGCGAATAAACAACGGCGTGCCATCGGGTGCGAAGAGCCCAGCGGCGTGAATGCCCCCGGTTTTCTCAAAGGCTTTTTGCTCGGTGCGCAGCGCCTCCGGCAGCGCGGCGATGAGCCGTGGGGGCGGGGTGATGGGGGTGATGGGATACCGGGCGGCGCGGGTGATCTCCTGGATAGAGTTGGTGCCGCACACACCGCAGGCGCTGGTCATGGTGCCGAGGCGGGGCCGCAGCGGGAGAACATCGCTTAAGGAGCACTCCAGCACGTTATAGGTGTTGGCGCCGTCTTCTCCGGTCGCCCCAGCGCAGTAGCGGGCTTCCTGTACATCCTCCGCGTTGCTAATAAGCCCTTCGCTGTAGAGGAAGCCGTGCATCCACTCGATATCGTTGCCGGCGGTGCGCATGGTGGTGGTGTAGGTGGTGCCGCCGACGCGCAGCTCGAGGGGTTCTTCCACCGCCACCGCATCGCTGCGCTCGTTCATAAAGATCTCATCATCGCGCAGGATCACCCGAGTGATGCGGGGGTTATCAATAATTCTGCCCACAGCTGTGCTTTCCACCTTATCTCGCAGTGGGCAGGGCGCTTATGGACACTGCGCTCCTGCCCACCACTACGGACTGGTTTAGTCCTCGATCAACCCGATGAGCCGCTCGGCGCGCTCCCGTACCGCAGCGCGCACCTGCTCGGGATCCAGCGCGCTGCTGTCTCCGGCGGTGTCCGCCCCCACGGCGAGGCCGAGCAGGAAACAGCTCAGCGGCGCGCCGGGGCGGCTAGGGCCATGGGCGATGCGCCCAGTAAGCCCCAGGAGCTGATCGGTGTTATCACTGGCCACGGCGCGATCCAAGCCTAGCTCCGAGCACACCTGATCGAGCCATTGCTGCATGGCCGCCATCTTCTCTGGGTCGTCTTTCTTGCCCTTGGCGGGGGAGGAATTAGTCATTGACATTCCTTCCCAGCGGCTCGATGAACACGCGGCAGGACTTGGACACTGGGGTGTGGGAGATGTGGGCGCGGGAATCCAGCGGCACCAGCACATTCGCCTCGGGAAAGTAGGTGGTCACGCAGTCCTTGGCCACGGGGAACTCCACGATGCGGAAGTTCGGGGCGCGGCGCTCGCTATCGGAGTAGCGGGAGACCAGATCCACCAGGTCGCCATCGCGGACCCCGCGCTCGCGGGCGTCCTCGGGGTTCATGAACACCACGCGGCGGCCATTCTTGATGCCGCGGTAGCGATCGTCCAGACCATAGATGGTGGAGTTGTATTGATCGTGCGAGCGGACGGTGTTCATCAGCAGCTCGCCCTCACGCAGGTCGATCACATTGGTCTCGTTGACGGTCAGGTGGGCCTTGCCGTCGTGAGTATTGAACTCACGCTGGCGCGGACCATTAGGCAGCATGAACCCGCCCGGGTTTTCGATGCGCTTGTTGTAGTCCTCGAAGCCAGGGATGGTGGCCGCGATGTGATCGCGGATCACCGAGTAGTCGTCGATCATCGGCTGCCACCACTCATCGCCGAACACCATCTTGCCGATGGTGCCCAGGATCTCGATTTCGCTGCGCAGCGAGAGATCGTGGTTGGCGGTGCGGTGGCCCTCAGAGGCGTGCACGGCACCGGCGGAATCCTCCACGGTGACCTTCTGCGGGCCGGAGGGCTTGTTATCCACATCGGTGCGGGCCAGAACCGGCAGGATGAGGGACTTCTCGCCCGGCCAGGCGTGGGAGCCATTGGGCTTGGTGGACAAATGGACGGTCAGCTCATTGGAGGCCATGGCCTGCTCCACCACCGAGGTGTCCGAAGCCACGCGCACCAGGTTGCCGCCGAGAGAGAGGAAGAACTTGGTTTTGCCACTGCGCATCGCCTGCAGCGAGGGCACGGTGCCCAGACCGTCCTCGGCGGGGCAGTCGAAACCGAAGCGCTCTTCGAGGGCGAGGCGGAAGGGTTCCTTGATCTTCTCCCACACGCCCATGGTGCGGTCGCCCTGCACATTGGAGTGGCCGCGCAGCGGCGCGGTGCCGGCGCCCGGCTTGCCGATATTGCCGGTGAGCAGCAGGAAGTTCACCATCTCGCGGATGGTGTACACGGCGTTTTCGTGCTGGGTCACGCCGAGGGTCCAAGTAAGCACCACGGTGCGGGCTTCCTCCACCATGTCGGCGGCCTTCTTGATATCCGCCATGCTCAACCCGCAGCCGCGCAGCAGCTCAGCATCGTCGAGGGAGTTGAGGTGCTCGATCGTCTCCTCCACACCGGAGCAGAAGTTATCAAGGAACTTGTGATCGAGGGCGTCGCGACGGATCAGTTCCTTGTTGAGGGCCTGGAAGAAGGCGCGGTCGCCATCCAAGCGCACCTGCAAGAACTCATCGGCCAGCTTGGCGGGCTTGCCCACCAGAGCGGCGGGCTCCTGGGGGTCGCGGAAGCCTCGGAGCCCGGTCTCCGGCATGGGGTTAATCGCGAGGATTTTGCCGCCGTTTTCCTTGCACTTGGAGAAGGAACCGAGGGCACGCGGGTGGTTGGTGCCCGGGTTTTGTCCCACCGAGATAATCAGGTCAGTGCGGGAGAAGTCCTCAATCACCACGGAGCCCTTGCCCAGGCCGAGAGTTTCGCCCAGGGCGGCGCCGGTGGAGTCGTGGCACATATTCGCGCAGTCGGGCAGGTTATTGGTGCCGAAGCGGCGGGCCAGCAGCTGAATCATGTACGCCGACTCATTCGAGGCGCGGCCGGAGGTGTAGAACACAGCCTCATCGGGGTGAATGGTGCTCAGCTTGTCCGCAATGAGGGAGAAGGCATCCTCCCAGGAGATGGGGCGGTAGTGCTCATCGCCGCTGGAGCGGTCGTAGAGCAGCGGCTCGGTAATGCGGCCGCGCTTGCCCAACCAATAATCGGTTTTTTCGCGCATTTCGGGCACGGAGACGGAGGCCCAGAAATCACGATCGGCGCGATTCGGGGTGGTCTCTTCCGCGATAGCTTTGGCGCCGTTTTCGCAGAATTCCACAATGCCCAGCTCGTGCTGTGGCGGTTCGGGCCACGCACAGCCGGGACAGTCCACGCCGCCAGGCTTGTTCATAGTGAGCAGCGGCAGCAACCCGCGGTTCGGCACTGCGTGCTGCATCGCGTGCGCAACACCGGGAATACCCGCAGCGTAGGGCTTGGGCTTGCCGGTCGATTCGGGATTATCAAACTCGTTCGCCACGGGATTGACGGGCGCAGGCCTGAAACCGCCTGCGGGAGGGCGGAAACCAGAATCAACATGTGCGATAGTCATAGAATTGAGTATATAAGTCCTCCGAGCTTGCCCCTATATGGGGGAAATAGCTGGGGGTGGCTCCCCCACTCGGGGCTAAGCCGAGGCACTCCGGAATCGCTGCACACCTCGTATTCAGCGCCGCGTGTCCGGCTGCGCCGTGGGCGGCTAAACGCCACGCACCTGAGCGAGGGCGGCGAGGAGGGCGTCAATATCCTCGTGTTCCATCGTCGTCTGCACCGTGAGCCGGAGCATGGCGGCACCGCGGGCCACGGTGGGGTAGCGAATGGCATTACAGAAAATCTGGCGTTGTTTCAGCGCCTCGCTGACAGCCATGGCCTCGCGCTCATCCCCGATCACCACCGGCACGATGGGCGACACCCCAGGGCTGGGCAGCCCTTGGTCGGCCAGACCCGCGCGCAGATAAGCAATATTGTCGTGCAAGCGCTGCTGGTGCTCCGGCTCCTGCGTAAGGATCTCTAGGGCGGTGCGGGCGGCGGCCACCGTGGCCGGCGGAGAGGAGGTGGAAAACACGAAGCTGCGGGCCCGATTGCGCAGCAGAGTGGCGGTGTCTTCATCACAGAGCACAAAACCGCCGGCACAGCCCAGCGCCTTGGAGGCGGTACCGATGAGCACATCGGGGCGAGAGATACCGTCGAGGCTGCCCCGGCCGTGTTCGCCGAGGGCACCCACACCGTGGGCATCGTCCACGAGCAGCCACATGCCGCGGCTGAGCGCGATCTCCTCCAAACGAGCGTGATCGGCGACCGCACCGGACATGGAGAACACACCGTCGGAGACAATGAGTCCGAATGTGGTGGGGCAGGTGGCGGTGAGCTCAGAGAGCGCGTCATAGTTGGCGTGCGGGAAGACAGTCACCTGGCAGCCGGCGGTGTGCCGCGCCATGCGGATGCCGTCGATAAGGCTGGCGTGATTGAGCGCATCGGAGAAGATCGTCAATTCACTGCCTGCAAGCTGAGCCAACGTGGCGATGGTGGAGAGATTGGCCTGGTAGCCGCTGCCGAACCACACTGCGTCCTCATAACCGAAATGCTCGGCCAGCTCCCGCTCGAGGGCGCCGTGCATGGTGGTGCCGGTGGTCAGGCGCGAGCCGCCCGAGCCGGTGCCATAGCGCTCAGTGGCGGTGGTAGCCGCAGCGCGCATACGCGGGTGAGTGGATAACCCCAGATAGTCCGAACTGGAGAACTGGAGATAGTACTCGCCGTCGATCGTGCCGCGCGGCTGCTGCGAGCCGTCAAAGGTGTGAATCTGGCGTGCCAAGCCCTCGGCGGACCACACCTGATTGGCGGCGCGGGAGTGGTGGGAGAGTGTGCTCATAATTCAACTAATACTGGGATGTTTTCAAGATAGTTAATTGTCGCCGCGAGATCCGCGTCCGTACCCCTATATATAAGGACACGAGTACCACGTGTGCTGCCCTGCTCTTTCATGTTCAACAGGCGCCGGTAGTGGCCCGCGGTGGCGATATAGCCGGTGGTGTAGTCGGGGTCATCAGACATGCACAGCTCCGCCACAATGCCGGGGGCGCTCAGAGCCTTGGAGGCGAGGGTGAGTGCCTCGCGATAGTGTTCCTTCTCCGCAGACATCGAGCTGGCAGTGGCGTCGAAGGTGGATACCCGCACCCCGCGCTGGGGATCGGGTTCGCGCCGGGCGCCGGTAGCGGCATCGGCGATCATCGCCCCGCGCAGCCCCGATACCTCGCGCAATAGCCGCACGAAGGGGGCGGCATCCGCCACACCCACCTCGGTGAGAACCTCGGCGATCACCGCGTCGGCCGCGGCCGGGGAGTCGGTGGGCACCGTGCTGGTTTCTAGCGCGGGCACAGTAACGATCTGCTCATCCGCTACCGCCGTGGCGTGCAGCGAGATCTCCGCAGCCTGCCCCTTGGGGTGGGTCAGCGCGCGAGTGACGAGGATCTCTGCCATCTCCGCGAGCTGCTCCTTCGGCAGGATGCGCTCAGCTCCCGAAATGTGCTGGCCGTGCGCACTGGCGTGCATTTTGATGCTGTAATAACCCACGTGTGGTGACTATACCGGCGATGATTGAACAGCGTTAAGGGCGGCGCGGCGCGACGCTGTGCGTGCCGTGCCGCCTGTGGTGCTTCTCGCTGCCGCGCTAGGTGCCCTTGATGTTGAGCACCTGGCGCAGGGTGTGGCGGATGTGGACCAACTCGGCGGAGTCGGCCATCACCGCGTCGATGTCCTTATAGGCATCGGGAATCTCGTCCACCCAGGCATCGCCGTGGCGGTAAACGATCCCGCCCATGCGCTGGTCCAGATCCTCGACGGTGAAGCGCCGGCGCGCTTCGCTGCGAGAGAAGCGACGTCCCGCCCCGTGGGGTGCGGACCGCAGTGCTACTTCATTGCCCTTTCCCTCCACGACATAGCTGGCCGTGCCCATCGAGCCCGGGATGAGGGCGAGACTGCCCTCGTCGGCGCGGATGGCGCCCTTGCGGGTGAGCCACACGGTGCGCCCGTGGTGCTCCTCCTTCTCGGTGTAGTTGTGGTGGCAGTTAATGCGCTCCTCCTCCACAACCTCGGCGCCGAGGAACTCCCCGAGGCAGCGGGCAAAGCGGTCCATCATTTCTTCGCGGTTGAGATAGGCGAAGCGCTGCGCCCAGGTGAGATCCTTGATGTAGCGATCGAACTCGGGCGTGCCATCGACCAGGTAGGCCACGTCCTTATTGGGCAGCGGAATCCACCAGCGGTCCATGAGCTGCTGGGCGATACGGATGTGCATACGGGCGATCTGGTTGCCCACGCCCCGCGAGCCGGAGTGCAGAAACATCCACACCCGCTCCTCCTCGTCGAGGCAGAGCTCGATGAAGTGGTTCCCGCCGCCGAGCGAACCGAGCTGCTGCCGCCACCGAGGTGAGTGGCTCAGATCTACATCGTCGCCCTCGGCGAGCTCGTTGAGTTCGCGGCAGCGAGCATCGGCGCTGTCCGCAAGCTGCCAGTCGTTGTAGTTTCCCAGCGAGAGGGGGATGGCGGCCTCGACGGCGTCGCGCAGCTGCTCGAGGTTGCGGCCGGCAAGATCGGCGGCACTGAACTGGGTGCGCACACCGATCATGCCGCAGCCAATATCCACGCCCACGGCTGCAGGGATGACGGCGTCGATCGTGCCGAATACGCATCCCACAGAGGAGCCGAGTCCGATGTGGGCATCCGGCATGAGTGCTACGTGCGGGCGCACAAAGGGCATCGCGGCCAGCTGCTGGGCCTGGAGCAGAACCCCGTCCTCGATCTCTGAGGCGAAGTTCTTCACAATGGGGGAGTGCGGCTGCAGCGAACGGATCTCGGGATCTCTTCTGCGGCGGCCGCGTCGTCTGCGCTGTGGTGACATAGGTGCTCTCCTTCGATGAGCAAAGTGAGTGTCGGTGGGTGGTGACCACACCGCCGCCTCTGTCCTGTGCCGCAGTAGCGGGGCCGCTTATCGACGCCACCTCGCCCGCCCGGCTGGCGCATAGGCATCATTAACGATGCTGGGGGAGGAGGTGAAGGGGAGCGGCAAGAAAAAACCGCGGGAAGGAGACAATCGGTGTGCGCTGTCAGCCGTACCCCGCGGTGGAATCTCGATCTAGGTGATCGGGCTCTGAATCCGCGTGGGGGCGAGGTACGGCGACAGCTTCTGCTTCACCTGTTGCTGGCCAAACATGGGGACTGTCCCTCCTTCAGTGGTGCGGATAAAAATAGTGTGTCCGGCGTGTCCCGCTAGCGCCTAGGGCTGATAAGAACACGCGCTCTTTCACTTCTAGCAGGTCAAAGTGCTCTAGGCAATGGTGATATGAGACATAGTGGAGGCTGTATTTAGCTCAGCTGCGTCTGGGCGCGCGAGTAGGTGCGGCTCGCGCCGATGAGGAATATCACCCCGGCGCCGACCGCCCAGGCGAGAGCAATGAGCAGGTGATTACCGGAATCGCTATCGGCGCTGAGGGCAGTGACCCCCTCCACGAGATGCGTGATGGGGTTATGCCGCACGAAGGGTTGTACGGGCTCTACAAAGCTGTCTGTTCCCACCACTCCGGCTGAGAGGAAGAGCAGCGTCATCAGCAGTGGGGTGACCATCATCAGCGATTCCGGATTGGTGGTGGAATACGCCATCCACGTGGCCATGAGCGCGGACACGAGCGAGGAGATCACGATTGCCAGCAGCACAACGGTGATGGTCGCCGCGCCGTGGAAGCGCGCCCCAGCGACCACTCCCACGAGGAGCGTCGCCAGTGCTGCGGAAAGGAAGCGAATCGCATAATAGAGGGTCTCGCCGCACACCAAGGGGACGGTGCCGCCTGGGCTGACGGCGATGCGGGCAGTAAATCCGGAGGTGCGCTCGCGGACGGTCTCTGAGGCGCAGTAGGTGGAGTTCATCCACTGGGCGCCGAGCACCATGAGTAGGCACACCGCCGTGAGATCGGGGCTGGTGCGGCCTTGGGAGGCGGCGATGAGATCCCCAAAGAGAATGCGCATGATCAGAAACATCACCACGGGGGTGAGCAGTGTTGCGGACATGCTGGCGCGGTCTCTGATGGTGCGCAGAATGCGGCGTCGCGTATGCAGCATGAGAGACGTGAGCTTAAGAGACATGGCCCCTCCTGAGCGCAGTACTAAATCCCCAGAATCCGGCCGCGCTGAGCACGATCAGCCACACTGCGGCCTCCACCCCGGTGGAGCCCAGTGGTTCGGCCGCGGCGAGTGCGCGCAAAGAATCCAAGATGGGAGAGAGTGGAATATGGGCGACCACCGTCCCCACATGCTCCGGCAGGGCGTCCGCGGGGACGAAGGCGGTGGATAGCAAAAGTATCGCGATGGTGAGCCCTTGGAAGGTGAGTGCGGTGGACACCGGATGGGCGGTGATGAGCACTAGCCCGTCGATCGCCGCGGAGAGCACCACGGTAATGAGGGCGAGGGCGAGCAGGAAGAGCGCCGCGGCACCGATGCCGCCGTGAAAGCGCGCACCAAGAAGAAATGCGAGCGCCAGCGGTATCGCCCCGGACCAGGTCATGCGGGTGAGATCAGCCAAGAGCCGGCCAGCCACAATCGACCAGGAGGGCACAGGCATGCTGAGCAGGCGAGAGTAAAAACCATCTTCTTTATCCTCGGCGACTGCTAGGCAGGAGCCACCAGCCGTGAAAATGATCGCCTGGGTGACGGCGGAAGGAAGGATGAAGTCGGCATAGCTATCCATAAAGTGCTCCGCGGAGCGGGCAAAGGACGCATAGAACGCGAGCATAAATATCGACGGAATCATGATGCTGGAGATCATCGCCGCCTGATTGCGCAGCAAGCGCAGCATGTCTCGTTTCCAGATGCTGGCGATCGCCCCGAAAGGCCGTGGAGTTGCTTCGAGGGGGTGGTGGATGCGAGTGGAGGTCATGGCCGCCCCCGCCGGTCGCTGCCCGCATCCGCAGGCTGCTCGCTGCTGGGGGAGGGGGTTATGTGCTGTCCGGCCACATCGCCGCTATCGGCAATGGCGGCGTAGACATCATCGAGCGAGGGCGGGGTGAGTGCCACGTCCACGATGCTGCTGTCCTCGCCCTCCCAGAGACCGAGCAAGCGACCGAGATCGCGGTGCCCACGGGGTGCTTCGGCGCGCACGCAGTTGTGTTCCACTTGGGCGGATAGTCCGGCCTTGTGGGCCTGCATGCAGAGCTTCTCGGCATGGGTGGCGCTATCCATGCTCACCTCGCAGATGAGCATGCCATAACGGCTCTTGAGTTCGGTGGGAGTGCCCTCATCAATCACCACGCCGTCGGCAAGCACCGCGATGCGATCGGCGAGACTATCGGCCTCGTCGAGATATTGCGTGGTGAGCAGAATGGATGTGCCCTCATTGCTGAGCCGGGTGATGAGTTCCCACACGTGGGCCCGCGCTGTCGGGTCGAGGCCGGTGGTTGGCTCATCGAGGAAGAGCAGGGTGGGCGGGGCGGTGAGGGAGATGGCGATGTCTAGCCGGCGGCGCATACCGCCGGAATAATCCGCCACTCGGCGATGGGCGGCGGCATCCAGCTGGAACTCGCTGAGTAGCTCGGTGGTGCGGGCTGTGGCAGCGCTGCGAGACAGCCCCGCGAGACGGGCGAAGTAGATGAGATTTTCCGCTCCGGTGAGTCGCTCATCCACCGTGGCGAACTGCCCCGTCATGCTGATGTGTCGCCGCACCTCGGCGGGCTGGGTCGTGACATCGAGGCCCGCCACCCGCGCCGTGCCAGAGGATGCGGGAAGGAGAGTCGACAGCACATTGATGAGAGTGGTCTTACCGGCGCCATTGGCACCTAAGACCGCGACAATCTCGCCAGACGCTATGTGCAGGTTCACGCCTTTGAGTACGGGGATACGCTTCTTCGCCGGCCCTCGCTCGCAGCGCAGGTCCTTGACCTCAAGTGCGAGCTGAGAGTCGTGGTAGCAGGGATCAGGCACAAGTACCACCTCACTGAACTAGGGAAAGTATTCATACGCACCTAATTTCAAGGTTAGGCTACGCTAATGCTTAGGGCTAGAGGGGTGAGTGTGGAGGCACAGGGGATGCCCCCTTATGGTGTGTATCTCGGCGATAGGGGGGGGGCAGCAGGCTCGCGGCCCGAGGGTCATGGGCGGGGTGTGAGGGTGTGCTCGCGGGTGGAGTTTGCACGGAGGGCTCTGTGCTAAAAGGCCAGAACAGCCATTCTTAATCGTTCAAGAAATGTCGGATGAGCTGGGCAAACGCATTTGACAGCGGGGAGGGCGCTTCCGTTGAATCAATAGTTATGCTAGGTCTTTGTCTTTCCCACCGTGTGTCCTCGCCGTACTCGCGGCACGCCACCTCCACCGCCACTATTCTCATGGCCCTCATCGGGGTGCTGGCGCTGCTTCTTAGCGGCTGCTCTTCTACCGGCGGCGCCCCGCGTCCCAGCGACTCCGGCGGCGGCACGGGCGGCGGCCCCGGCTTCGGCGGGGCCGATACCGATCGCGCGGTGGTGGCGATGGTCAGCCACGGCGCGCCGGGCGATACCTTCTGGGATCTGGTGCGCAAGGGCGCGGAGGATGCGGCCAAGAAGAGCAATATTGAGCTGCGCTACTCCTCCGATCCGCAGGCGCCCAATCAGGCGAACCTGGTGAAGTCGGCGGTGGATGCCGGGGTAGACGGCGTTGCTGTCACCCTGCCGAATGCGCAGGCGATCGGCCCCGCCGCCCAGAACGCCGTGGATGCCGGTATTCCCGTCGTGGGACTCAATGCCGGAATGAACGAGTATCAGAACTACGGCCTGAGCGGCTTCTTCGGCCAGGATGAATCCGTGGCCGGCGAGCTCGCCGGTGAGCGCCTCGCCGCAGATAATGCATCGAATGTGCTCTGTGTGATCCACGAGCAGGGCAACTCCTCCCAAGAGGCGCGCTGCGAGGGCGTGAAGAAGGGCCTCGAGAAGGTCGGTGCCGGCGGCTCGGTGGAGATTCTCTATGTCAATGGCATGGACCTCACCTCCGTCACCTCTACTCTGCAGGCGAAACTCACGGAGGATCCGAGTATCGATTGGGTGATGGGGCTGGTGGCCCCAGTCGCGCTGGCCGCCGTGAAGTCCAAGGAGCAGGCCGGTTCCGAGGCCAAGATCTCTACGTTCGACACCAATGCGGAACTGGTGAGCGCCATCACCGCTGGAGATGTCGAGTGGGCAGTGGACCAGCAGCCCTATCTGCAGGGCTATCTGGCCGTGGATTCTCTGTGGCTGAATATGCGCAATGGCACCACCGTGGGCGGTGGCCGGCCGGTCTATACCGGCCCCTCCTTCGTGGACGCCAGCAATGTGGACGCCATCGCCGCCGCGGCAAAGGCGGGCCTGCGATGAGCGACACCGCTTCGGCGAGCGCGGCCGATGAACGCATGCTGCAGCGCTCCTTCTTTCAGAAACTCATTCGCCGCCCCGAGCTGGCGAGCCTGCTCGGCGCCATCGTGATTTTCACGCTCTTCATGATCGTGGCCCCACCCTTCCGCTCTTTTGAGTCGCTGGCCACGGTGCTCTATGCATCGTCCACGATGGGCATCATGGCCCTAGCGGTGGGCATGCTCATGATCGGCGATGAATTCGACCTCTCCTCTGGTGTCGCCGTGACGACTGCTGCTTTGGCCGCCACGATGCTCAATTACAATCTGCACCTGAACTCTTGGGTGGGGGCGGGCATTGCGCTGCTTATCGCGCTGACCATCGGCGCGCTCAACGGCTATCTCACGACCACCACCGGTATCCCCTCCTTCCTCATCACGCTGAGCGCCTTCCTCATGCTGCAGGGGCTGAACTTGGCCATCACCAAGCTCGTCACCGGCGCGGTGGCCACTCCTACCATCGCGGATATGGAGGGTTTCTACTCCGCGAACATGGTGTTTGCCTCCAATGTCAATGTCGCTGGGGTGCAGGTGCGGGTGACGGTGTTCTGGTGGATTGGCTTCGTGGCGCTGGCGTCGATCCTGCTTTTTAAAACCAAGTTTGGTAACTGGATCTTCGCCGTTGGCGGCAACCAGGACGCCGCCCATGCCGTGGGTGTGCCGGTGCGCCGCACCAAGATCATCCTGTTCATGTTCGTTGGTTTCGCCGCATGGTTTGTGGGCATGCACAATCTCTTCGCCTTCGACTCCATCCAAGCGGGCCAGGGCGTGGGCAATGAGTTCCTCTATATCATTGCGGCCGTCATCGGCGGCTGCGCGATGAATGGCGGCAAAGGCACCGCCGTCGGCACCGCTATCGGCGCCCTGATTTTCGGCATGACCAACCAAGGCATCGTCTACGCCGGGTGGAACCCGGACTGGTTCAAGTTCTTCCTCGGCGCCATGCTGCTGTTCGCCGTCATGACGAACCTCGGCGTCGCGAAATATACGGAAAAGAAATAGCCCATGGACCCGATCATTGAGCTGCACGACGTCAGCAAAAAATACGGCGCCTTCGACGCGCTTCGCTCGATCAATCTGCAGGTGGTGCCCGGCGAGGTCACCTGTGTGCTGGGCGATAATGGTGCCGGCAAATCCACGCTCATCAAGATTCTGGCCGGCCTGCATCCCCACACCTCGGGCACGATGCTTGTCGACGCCACCCCGACGCACTTCACTTCCCCGGCCGATGCTCTCGCCGCCGGTATTGCCACCGTGTACCAGGACTTGGCCGTGGTGGGGCAGATGAGTGTGTGGCGCAACTTCTTCCTCGGCCAGGAGATCAGCAATCGCTGGGGGTTGATCAATGAGGGGAAGATGAAGCGCATCGCCGCCACGGAGCTGGAACACATGGGCATTGTCATCCCCGATATCGATGCGCCCGTCTCCTCGCTGTCCGGTGGCCAGCGCCAAGTGGTGGCGATCGCCCGGGCTATCTACTTTGGCGCCCGCGTGGTGATTTTGGATGAGCCCACCGCCGCGTTGGGCGTGAAGCAGTCCGGCATGGTGCTGAAATTCATCGCCAAGGCCCGGGAACAGGGCACCGCCGTCATCTTCATCACCCACAACCCCAAGCACGCGCTGCTGGTGGGGGATAGGTTTGTGGTGCTCACCCTCGGCAAGCAGACGCTGCAGGCGCGGCGCGAGGACGTGGATGTTGACACCCTCACGCTAGAGATGTCCGGCGGCGGGGAACTCGACGCCCTGCAGCACGAGCTTCAGCGCTAGATGCACCGCCCCGGCCGAGAGCGGTGACGTGCTGAAACGTCTTGACCCGCAGGCTGGGGGTGTGTATCATTTCATTCTTGGACTCGCGAGATCCCGCGAGATCCTTTTATTTTGTACGTTCCTACTTTGTTGTAGGCCTTATATTCGCCCCATAACGTCCAGCGTTCGTGAGTGCAAGGCAGCGAGCTTTCCCACTATTGAGTGCGTGGAAGCGCCAGAGTCGCCGGCTCCCTAGTGACAGCTGACAACGGTTCTTGGGTGAATTAGGAACCGCAACGAGAAAGGTATCAAGGTCTAAGTCTTATGACCATGACTGATCCCATTGCAGACATGCTGTCTCGCATTCGTAACGCTAACCACGCGTACCACGAGACCGTGTCCATGCCGTCTTCCAAGCTGAAGGCGAACATCGCGGGCATCCTCAAGCAAGAGGGTTATATCAAGGATTACAAGGTGGAGGACGCCAAGGTTGGCAAGACCCTCACCCTGGATCTGAAGTATTCCTCCGCCCGTGAGCGTTCCATTTCCGGCGTTCGTCGCGTGTCCAAGCCCGGTCTGCGCGTGTACGCAAAGTCCACCAACCTGCCGCAGGTTCTCGGTGGCCTCGGTGTGGCGATTATCTCCACATCTCAGGGGCTGCTCACTGACCGCCAGGCTCACGAGAAGGGCGTAGGCGGAGAAGTCCTCGCCTACGTCTGGTAAGAGGGAGGGAATCTAAATATGTCTCGTATTGGTAAAGCTCCCATCGCCATCCCCAGCGGCGTTGACATCAAGATCGACGGCCAGAACGTTGAGGTCAAGGGCTCCAAGGGCACTCTGTCCCAGGACATCCCGGCCCCGATCACCGTTGCCGTGGAAGACAACCAGATTATTGTCTCCCGCCCCGATGATCACCGTAAGAACCGTTCCCTGCACGGTCTGTCCCGCTCTCTCGTGAACAACATGGTTGTGGGCGTGACCGAGGGCTACACCATCAAGATGGAAATCTTCGGTGTTGGTTACCGTGTGCAGGCCAAGGGCCAGAACCTCGAGTTCTCTCTCGGTTACAGCCACCCCGTGCTGGTTGAGGCCCCCGAGGGCATCACCTTCGCGGTCGATGGCAACACCAAGCTTTCGATCTCCGGTATCAACAAGCAGCAGGTCGGCCAGGTCGCCGCTAACATCCGTCGTCTGCGTAAGGATGACCCCTACAAGGGTAAGGGCATCCGCTACGAGGGTGAGCAGGTCCGCCGCAAGCTCGGAAAGACAGGTAAGTAATGAGCAACACTGCAGAGAACAAGCGCGTTCCTGTCGGCAAGGACATCTCTACCCGTCGTCGTCAGGCTCGTGCCCGTCGTCACTTCCGTCTGCGCAAGAAGCTGCGCGGTACCCCCGAGGCACCGCGTCTCGTCGTCCACCGTTCCTCCCGTCACATGCACGTTCAGGTCATCGACGACCTGGCCGGCCACACCCTGGCCGCTGCATCCTCGATGGATCAGTCCATCCGCGAGATGGAGGGCGACAAGAAGGCCAAGGCCACCGCTGTGGGCAAGCTCGTCGCCGAGCGCGCCAAGGCTGCCGGCATTGAGAAGGTTGTCTTTGACCGTGGTGGCTACCAGTTCCACGGCCGCGTTGCGGCTTTGGCCGATGGCGCTCGTGAAGGTGGTCTGAACTTCTAATGATCACCGCAGATAAGTTCAACAACGGAAGGATCGCGTAATGCCAGGACGTGAACGGCGCGACGGCGGACGCACCGCCGACGAGAACCAGAAGAACAACCGCAACGACCGCCGTGGTGGTCGTCGCAATGACCGCAACCAGCAGGACGAGCGCTCGCAGTACTTGGAGCGCGTTGTCACCATCAACCGCGTGTCCAAGGTCCAGAAGGGTGGTCGTCGCTTCAGCTTCACCGCTCTCGTGATCGTCGGCGACGGCCAAGGCATGGTCGGCGTTGGCTACGGCAAGGCCAAGGAAGTTCCCGCCGCTATCCAGAAGGGTGCCGAGGAAGCTCGTAAGAACTTCTTCCGCGTCCCGATGATTGCCGGCACCATCACCCACCCGGTTCAGGGTGAGGCCGCAGGCGGCGTCGTTATGCTTCGCCCCGCTGCCCCCGGTACCGGTGTGATCGCTGGTGGCGCTGCCCGCCCGGTGCTTGAGTGCGCTGGCGTGCAGGACATCCTGTCCAAGTCTCTCGGCTCGGACAACGCCATCAACGTTGTCCACGCCACCGTGGATGCCCTCAAGCAGCTCGTGCGCCCCGAAGAGGTCGCTGCCCGCCGCGGCAAGAGCATCGAAGAGGTCACCCCGGCCCGTATGCTGCGCGCACGCGCAGGTCAGGAGGCGTAAATCATGGCCCTCAAGATCACCATGACCAAAAGCACCGTCGGTGCTAAGAAGAATCAGCGTGACACGCTGCGCAGCCTCGGCCTGAAGCGCCCGAACAATGTTGTTGTTCGCCCGGACACCCCGATCGTTCGTGGCTACATCAACACCGTTCGCCACATGGTCGAGGTCGAAGAAGTAGCAGGGGAGTAGATAACTCATGAGCGAACCTATTAAGCTCCACGATCTGCGCCCGGCGAAGGGCGCGAAGAAGGCCAAGACCCGCGTGGGTCGCGGTAATGCCTCCAAGGGCACCACCGCTGGCCGCGGTACCAAGGGCACCAAGGCTCGTAAGCAGGTGCCAGCAGGTTTCGAGGGTGGCCAGATGCCCATCCACATGCGCCTGCCGAAGCTCAAGGGCTTCAAGGCCCGCAACAAGGTCATCTTCCAGGTGGTCAACGTTGCAGACATCGAGAAGGCTTTCCCGCAGGGCGGCGACGTCAGCGTTGCCGATCTCGTAGCAGCCGGCCTGGTGCGAAAGAACCAGCCCGTCAAGGTGCTCGGCAACGGCGACATCTCTGTGAAGGTCAACGTGACCGCACAGAAGTTCTCCGGTTCCGCCAAGGAAAAGATCGAGGCCGCCGGCGGCTCTGTCGCCGAGGCTCAGTAGCACCCCTCAGTCCCGCGCCGAGCGCGGGGCGCGAAGAGTGCGGAAGCCGCCAGTCCCAGCAGTAGCTGAGGCTGGCGGCTTTGTTATCTCCCATACGATGGCCGATCGAGGGCTGCGTCGATAAGCGCGCGGCCCTGCTGAGCGGGGATTCCCCCTCAAGGTTAGGGTGTGGTGAGTACGCAATATCGGTGCCGGCGAGCATTGCTGGTAAAGTGACACCGTTGTTAACTCTTGATCTCAGGCACGCGAGCTTGGTGCGTGCGCTGATTCGTCCAGTTAGGTATTTGTTACTACGTCCCTTATGTCCTCGATCGGGTGCGGCACACCCGCCGCAGATCGAGCTAGGGGTGTACAGGAGGATTATTAGTGTCCGCCATTGTCTCGGCCTTCAAGGACGCTGATCTGCGAAAGAAGATTCTGTTCACGCTCGCGATGGTCGTGCTGTACCGCATCGGTGCACAGATCCCCTCGCCCGGCGTGGACTATCGCGAG
Organism: Corynebacterium sp. 11A; assembly: GCF_008930935.1. Lineage (NCBI taxonomy): Bacteria > Bacillati > Actinomycetota > Actinomycetes > Mycobacteriales > Corynebacteriaceae > Corynebacterium > Corynebacterium sp. 11A. The sequence goes on along the minus strand of NZ_PQMR01000002.1, from coordinate 51,061 downwards.
ATCAGCGCACGGCTGCATGAGATCGCCTCGGAAAACTCCGGCGTGTACTCGCTGATTAACCTGTTTTCCGGCGGTGCGCTGCTGCAGCTCTCGGTGTTCGCCATCGGCATCATGCCCTACATTACGGCGTCGATTATCGTGCAGCTGCTCACAGTGGTGATCCCGCGATTCGAGGAGCTCAAAAAGGAAGGCCAATCGGGCCAATCTACGATGATGCAGTACACCCGCTACCTCACGGTGGCGTTGGCGCTGCTGCAATCCGCCGGCATCGTGGCGCTCGCCGATCGCGAGCAGCTACTGGGCCAAGGCCAGCGCGTGCTGGTGGAAAATTCGAATATCTTCACCCTGCTCATGCTGGTCGTGGTGATGACCTCCGGTGCGGTGCTGGTGATGTGGCTCGGCGAGCTCATCACCGAACGCGGCATCGGTAATGGCATGTCGCTGCTGATCTTCGCCGGTATCGCCACGCGTCTGCCCACCGACGGCATGAACATCCTGCAATCCTCCGGTGGGGTGGTCTTCGGTGTCGTGCTCGCCGCGGTGATCCTGCTGGTGATCGGCGTGGTCTTCATCGAGCAGGGGCAGCGCCGCATCCCAGTGCAGTACGCCAAGCGCATGGTGGGCCGCCGCCAATACGGTGGCACCTCCACCTACCTGCCGCTGAAGGTGAACCAGGGTGGCGTGATCCCGGTGATCTTCGCCTCCTCGCTCATCTACATGCCGGTGCTGATCACCCAGATCGTGAACTCCAATAGCGCCTCGGTGCCGGATAACTGGTGGATGCGCAACGTTATCGCGCACCTGCAGACCCCCTCCTCGTGGCAGTACATCGTGCTCTACTTTGTGCTCATCGTGTTCTTCTCCTACTTCTACGTCTCGGTGCAATACGACCCCTACGAGCAGGCCGAGAACATGAAGAAGTACGGCGGCTTCGTGCCGGGCATTCGCCCTGGGCGTCCCACCGCCCACTACTTGGGCTATGTGATGAACCGACTGCTCTTCGTGGGTGCCGCCTATCTGGGCATCATTGCCGTATTGCCGAACATCATGCTGGACCTCGGAGTTGGTAACATAGACGCAGGTGCAACTCCCTTTGGTGGTACCGCACTTCTGATTCTTGTCTCGGTGGCTCTGACCACCGTCAAGCAGATTGAGAGTCAGCTCCTGCAAAGCAACTATGAAGGATTCTTGAAGTAATGCGACTCGTTCTCCTAGGCCCTCCCGGTGCAGGCAAGGGCACCCAAGCTGCGATTCTTTCCGAGAAGCTGGGTGTTCCGCACATCTCCACCGGTGATCTATTCCGAGCAAATATTGGCGAAGGAACCCCGCTGGGCGTGGAGGCGAAAAGCTATATCGACGCCGGCAAACTCGTCCCCACCGAGGTGACCGCCCGCATGGTGGAATCCCGCCTTGCCGAGGACGACGCCAGCGAGGGCTTCCTGCTGGACGGCTTCCCCCGCACCACCGAGCAGGCCGACCTGCTGGCTGAGATGCTGCAGAAGCAAGGCGTGGACGTCGACGGCGTGCTGAACTTCCAGGTATCCGAGGACGTCGTGGTCGAGCGCATGCTCGCCCGCGGTCGCGCCGACGATAACGAGGAGACCATCCGCACCCGCATGGAGGTCTACCGCGAGCAGACCGCCCCCGTGATCGACTACTACGGCGACAGCGTCTACACCGTCGAAGCTGAAGGCAGCATCGAAGAGATCAACGAGCGCGCCATGAGCGCCCTCGGCAAATAAGTTCATCTCTCGCCTCCGCCGGCCTCCTCTCCTCGAGAGGATGGTCGGCGTTGTGCTGTGCCGACCCCCTAACCAAGAACCAAAGGAGAACGCCGCCCATGGCGCGTCGCAAGAACAACCGCACAATCCCCGCCAAAACCCCCGAGCAGCTAGAGAAGATGGCGGCCGCGGGCGCTATCGTCGGCCACGCCCTGCACGAGGTGCGCGCCGCCGCCCGCGAGGGCATGAGCACACTCGAGCTCGACCGCATCGCCGAGACCGTCATCCGCGATCACGGCGCCACTCCCACCTTCCTCGGCTATGAAGGCTTCCCGGCCACGATCTGCGCCTCCGTCAACGATGCCATCGTGCACGGCATCCCCAACGCCGAGACCATCCTGCAGCCCGGTGATCTCGTCTCCATCGACTGCGGCGCCACCTACAACGGCTGGGTCGGCGACTCCGCGCTCAGCTTCGGCATCGGGGAGCTTGACGACGCCACCTCCGCGCTCAATGACGCCACGGCATGGGTGCTACGCCAGGGCATTGCGGCCATGGTACCGGGCAACCGGCTCACCGATATCTCCCACGCCCTCGAGATGGCCACCCGCGCGGCCGAGAAGAAGTTCAACGTGGAGCTGTTCATCGTGGACGGCTATGGCGGCCACGGAATCGGGCGCACCATGCACGAGGATCCTTTCCTCGCCAATGAAGGGCGGGGCAATAGGGGACCGCTGATCCAGGAAGGCTCGGTGCTGGCGATCGAACCCATGCTCGCCGGCGGCACCGCCTATTCGGAGGTGCTCGAGGATAACTGGACGGTGGTCACCGAGGATGCTTCGCCCGCCGCGCACTGGGAGCACACGGTGGCCGCCACCGCTGCGGGGCCGCGCATTCTCACCACGCGCCCGGAGGGGGACTTCTCCTAGGGTGTGTCCCCTTGACTGCACCGCACGATAAGGGGATAAGATTCCTAAAATATCGCCCAACCTGAGTGTGATCAGATAGGGTGGGCTTGAAATACACATTGCGGCGCCCACATGAGGTGTCGCTTGAAGAAAAGGACGTCTACACTCCTATGGGCTCTCGTCACTCCTCCGGCTGCGGTGTTGGTGCTCGGCTCGTGCGCGGCGCTACCGCCTTGTGCGCCACCCTCGCTGTTGCTCTCCCGCTTGCTCCGGCAGCGCACGCACAGCTTCCCTTCGGCCTCGACAACATGGTGCCGGACTTCGGTTCCTCCCAGTTCGAGCTGCCGGGCCTCGATGGCTTCACCATCCCCACCCAGTCCGATTTCCAGGCCCAGGGCGAGGCCCAGGCATGGCGCACCCGTGGTGATCTGCACCGCAGCGCCGACCAGCTGCTGCCGGCACCGCTGGCACAGCAGGCCAAGGACGCCGTAGACCGCACCCTCGAGGCCGTCTACCCGGGCATCATCGCCCGCCACTCCGGCCCGCGCCCCGCACCGAATCCGGCCCCCGCTCCGGCCCCGCAGCCCGCTCCGGCGCCGAGTCCGCGCCCCACTCCCAGCCCGTGCCCGAAGGAGGCACGTGCCTGCGTGGACGCTGATAAGCAGGTGGCTTGGCTGCAGGACGGCAAGGGCCACCGCGTCAGTGACGTCATTCGCGTCTCCACCGGCGCCGATGGCTACGACACCCCGCCTGGTCGCCACTATGTGAACCGCAAGGTCAAGTACGAGGTCTCCCGCGAGTTCTACAACGCTCCCATGCCGAATTCCGTGTACTTCACCAGGAACGGTATCGCTTTCCACGGCGGTGACCCCGAGGTGCTCTCCCACGGTTGCGTGCACGTGCCCATGCGCGAGTCCGAGCGGTACTTCAACCACCTCAACATAGGCGATCTCGTCTATGTCTGGGGCGATGTGGACTACGGCGTTCCCAACGGGCACGTGCGTCGATAAGCACCCCTTAACGCGCGGCGGGGGCCAGCGCTCGGGCGCTGCTGGCATCATAGTGTGGCCTAGATCGCTACACTGGATAGTTATGCAGGACTATACGATCCGCCCCGCCCGTGACACAGACATCCCCGAGATCCTCGATCTCATCCACTGCCTCGCCGAACACGAGGGCGCTCCCAATGGTGTACGCGCCAATGAGGAGCGTCTCGAACAGCACCTCTTTAGCCCGCACCCTTTGGCGCGGGTCACCGTGCTTCAAGAAGAGGGCGCCGAGCGGCTCGCCGGCTTCGCTCTGTGGTTCTATAAATTTTCCACTTGGGAATCCACGCCCGTCATTCACATGGAGGATCTCTATGTGCGCGAGGAGCACCGCGGCAAAGGCTATGGTCAGGCACTGCTGAGCTCCTTGGCCGCCGAATGCGTGGACCGCGGCTATGCCCGCATGGAGTGGAATGTGTCCAAAGACAATGACAATGGCCGTGCCTTCTACACCAGGATGGGCGGCGGGGCGCTGGAGGATCAAGAAATCTTCCGCCTCGAAGGCGATGCTCTCCTCCGCGCCGGTAACAAAAACTAAACCTCGCCGGCCCCTCGCGCGTGATGACGCAGCCATTTTGCGATTTCCAGCAGAAACGGTATGCTTGCGCTTTGGTGTGACTGTTTTGGCTGTCGCGCCTATGTAGCAGACGACCATCAAACCGGCCACAGCAGTGGCTGGGGAAATGTTTGAGGATATGGCAAAAGAAGGCGCAATTGAGGTTGAGGGTCGAATTATCGAGCCTCTTCCGAACGCAATGTTTCGAGTAGAGCTGGACAACGGCCACAAGGTGCTCGCGCACATCAGTGGCAAGATGCGCCAGCACTACATCCGTATCCTGCCCGAGGACCGCGTGGTAGTGGAGCTGTCTCCCTATGACCTGTCCCGCGGCCGCATCGTCTACCGCTACAAGTAAAACTCACAGCCTCCTAACTCTACCGAGTGCCCCGAGGCGAGACGGAACCCGACGGTTATTTCACGTTGGGTTCTTGCTCATGTATGCGCCTGCACGGCGGATCCAACCGTGGCACTCAACCAACCTTCGGCAATCGGTGGCTGAAGCCCTACGTATCTTGGCCCACAGTCCGGCACCGCATCCGGGCGAAGCGTCAACTGGTGGGGACGAGTTGGGAGAAAACCACCGTAACAACCGGAAAGGTAATGCCTCATGGCACGTCTAGCTGGAGTTGACCTCCCGCGCAATAAGCGCATGGAGGTCGCTCTCACCTACATTTACGGCATTGGCCCGGCTCGCGCCGCCAAGCTGCTGGAAGAGACTGGCATCTCTCCCGACCTGCGTACCGACGCTCTGACCGATGAGCAGATCTCTGCTCTTCGTGATGTTATCGAGAACTCGTGGAAGGTTGAGGGTGACCTCCGCCGCCAGGTTCAGGCTGACATCCGTCGCAAGATCGAGATCGGCTGCTACCAGGGTCTGCGCCACCGTCGTGGCCTGCCCGTGCGCGGTCAGCGCACCAAGACCAACGCTCGTACCCGTAAGGGCCCGAAGAAGACGATCGCAGGAAAGAAGAAGTAATGCCTCCAAAGACTCGCTCCGGCGCTCGCCGTTCTGGCCGTCGCGTCGTAAAGAAGAATGTGGCACAGGGTGCCGCTTACATTAAGTCCACCTTCAACAACACCATCGTGTCTATCACCGACCCGAATGGTGCCGTCATCTCCTGGGCCTCCTCCGGCCACGTCGGGTTCAAGGGCTCCCGTAAGTCCACCCCGTTCGCTGCGCAGATGGCTGCCGAGAACGCTGCCCGCAAGGCAATGGATCACGGCATGAAGAAGGTTGACGTCTACGTCAAGGGCCCGGGTTCGGGCCGCGAAACCGCAATCCGCTCCCTCCAGGCCGCCGGCCTTGAGGTTCTCTCGATCTCGGATGTGACTCCGCAGCCGCACAACGGTTGCCGTCCGCCGAAGCGTCGTCGCGTTTAAGAATTCGGGAAAGGAAGGTTAGAAACTCATGGCTCGTTATACCGGCCCAGCAACCCGTAAGTCCCGCCGTCTCCGCGTCGACCTCGTCGGTGGAGATATGTCCTTCGAGCGTCGCCCGTACCCCCCGGGACAGGCAGGCCGCGCTCGCATCAAGGAGTCCGAGTACCTCCTGCAGCTGCAGGAGAAGCAGAAGGCTCGTTTCACCTACGGCGTCATGGAGAAGCAGTTCCGCCGCTACTACGCCGAGGCGAACCGTCAGCCCGGCAAGACCGGCGACAACCTGCTCATCCTGCTCGAGTCCCGTCTCGACAACGTTGTCTACCGTGCCGGCCTCGCCCGCACGCGTCGTCAGGCTCGTCAGCTTGTCTCCCACGGTCACTTCACCGTGAACGGCAAGAACATCAACGTTCCGTCTTTCCAGGTTTCTCAGTACGACATCATCGATGTCCGTGAGAAGTCCCGCAAGATGGTCTGGTTCGACGAGGCCCAGGACAACCAGGTGGACGCCGTCGTTCCGGCATGGCTGCAGGTCGTGCCCTCCACCCTGCGCATCCTCGTGCACCAGTTGCCCGAGCGCGCCCAGATCGACATTCCGCTGCAGGAGCAGCTCATCGTCGAGCTTTACTCGAAGTAATAGCTGCCACTCGCTGGCCCACAGCGGCCGGCGGGGCGCCATTACCGAAGAGGAATCTTCACGTGCTCGTGCTGGTGCGATGCCACCTAGGTGGTTGCTGCACCGGCAGCACAACAACGTCATATGTTCCTTATCTCAGGCGTCATATAGCGGTCGCCACACAAGGAGTTCTATCCCATGCTCATTTCGCAACGCCCTACCCTCACCGAGGAGTTCGTTGAACAGGCTCGTTCACGCTTCGTGATCGAACCGCTGGAGCCCGGCTTCGGCTACACCCTCGGTAACTCGCTGCGTCGCACCCTGCTGTCGTCCATCCCGGGCGCGGCCGTGACCAGCATCAAGATCGACGGTGTGCTCCACGAGTTCACCACCATCTCGGGTGTGAAGGAAGATGTCTCCGACATCATCCTCAACATCAAGGGCCTCGTGCTGTCCTCCGACTCCGACGAGCCGGTTGTGATGTATCTGTCCAAGGAAGGCGAAGGCGACGTCACCGCAGCTGATATTCAGCCGCCGGCTGGCGTGGAGATCCACAATCCGGATCTGCACATCGCCTCGCTGAATGAGCAGGGTCGTCTAGACATCGAAATGGTGGTCGAGCGCGGCCGCGGCTACGTTCCCGCCACCATGTACAACGGCAGCAAGGAAATCGGCCGCATCCCCGTGGACCAGATTTACTCGCCGGTGCTCAAGGTGAGCTACAAGGTTGAGGCAACGCGTGTTGCGCAGCGCACCGACTTTGACAAGCTCATCATCGATGTGGAGACCAAGAACTCCATCACCGCCCGCGACGCTCTTGCCTCCGCCGGCAAGACCCTGGTGGAGCTGTTCGGTCTCGCCCGCGAGCTGAACACCGCCGCCGAGGGCATCGAGATCGGCCCCTCCCCGCAGGAGACCGAGAACATCGCCGCCTACAGCGTGGCCATCGAGGATCTGAACTTCTCCGTTCGCTCCTACAACTGCCTGAAGCGCCAGGACATCCACACCGTCGGTGAGCTCGCAGAGTGCACCGAGTCGGATCTGCTGGATATCCGCAACTTCGGTCAGAAGTCCATCAACGAGGTCAAGGTGAAGCTCGCAGGGCTGGGCCTGACCCTCAAGGACGCACCGGAGGACTTCGATCCCACCCAAATCGAGGGCTACGACGCCGAGACCGGCGACTTCGTGGACACTGACGCCTCCGACGCTGAAGATTCCGAGTAAGACATATCCGGGCGAAACCGCCGCCCACCAGCGCTAAACGGCTGGGCCCGCGGCGGGAATAAGCTCACAACATTCCTATACGAGGAGAACCATTATGCCTACCCCGAAGAAGGGTGCCCGTCTGGGCGGCTCGGCTTCTCACCAGAAGAAGATTCTGGCGAACCTGGCAGCCCAGCTGTTCATGAACGAGCAGATCGTTACCACCCACGCCAAGGCCAAGCTGCTTCGCCCCTACGCGGAGAAGCTCATCACCAAGGCCAAGAAGGGCACCGTCGCGGATCGCCGCAACGTTGCTAAGCACATCCAGGACAAGGATGTCATCTTCCACCTCTTCCACGAGCTGGCTCCCCAGTTCGAGGGTCGCGAGGGCGGCTACACCCGCATCATCAAGCTGGAGAACCGTCGCGGCGACAACGCCCCGATGTCCCAGATCTCGCTGGTGCTCGAGCCCACCGTCTCCACCGAGGCGGAGCGCGCCACCCGCGCCGCAGCTTCCAAGAAGGCTGAAGAGGCTCAGGCTGAGGAGACCGATGTCGAGGAGGCCGAGGCCGCTGAGACCACCGAGTCCACCGAGGACAAGGCTTAAGCGCTTTCGCTAAAGCCGGACACTCGTCGGATTGAGACAGAAACACCGCAGGGATATCCCTGCGGTGTTCGTCTTTTTCTAGGGCTGCGCGGGGCGGGAAACGCTCGGCCGTGTCAGTCGCGGCTGCGGTACGGGCGCCTAATCCTGAGAGCGGGAGACGTCTCGGCTGGTTCCCATCGCCTTGCCGGCAATCCAATACGCGTGGATGTGCATGTCGCCCTTTTTCATACCCACGTTTTTCAGCAGGTAGCGTCGCGTAACGAGCAGCACCTTCGCTTCGCAAATGAGGTGCGGATACCAGCCCTCCCAGGTGAAGCCGCGAGCCTTTTCCAGCAGCGCCTCGCTGGTGGGAGCCACCCATTCCACCGAGATATTCTCGTGCTCCATGATGGGGATCTCATGATCGGTAGGGTGCCAATCAAGCATCCACACCTGCACGGGACAGCGGGGCGCTAAATCGGCGGCGAGGGCATTGACATAGGGAATACCTGCGGCGTCGGCAATGAAAACGAAGCCATAGGGGTCTGCACCCTCCACGCGAAAGGGGCTGGAGCCGTAGTAGGCGGCGTCGAATGTATCGCCCTCTGTGGCGCTCTGCGCCCACGCGCACGCGGGCCCGGCAGGCTCGTGGAGCAGGAAATAGAGGGTGAACTCCCCGGTGTCATAGTCGATATCGGTCAGGGTGTAGCCGCGCATCACTTCTTTAGCCGGGTTGCTCAGCTCTGGGAACCAGCAGCGCAGATACTCGCCCTCGGCGGGCCGGATGGTGCGAATAAACTCGGGCGAGCTGATGCGCAGCGCTTTCATAGTGTCGGTGTGCATCCACACCCGCTCGACCGTGCACTGCAGATCCTCCGCCCGCAGCAGCTTCATGATCGTGCCGTATATTCCCTTACCCATGCTGCTGTGTCCTTTACGCGTCTGCGGCTCATCATGGCTCGTTAGTCACGTCGATGCTATCGGACTAACGAATACTAAGGCAAGGCGGCCCTAAGAATATGGGCGGCGCAGGGCAGTGATGGTGCACGCACAGGTGCTAGAGGTTTCTTCCTTGTGGTCGTTAGTCGGTTGCAGGTGATCGGTTAGGGTAGAGGCGTGAATGAAACCAGCGGCGCCCCGCAGTCCCCGCAGCCACCCGAGGAGGGTTCTCGTGCTGCGGATACGTCGAGCGCCGCCACGCCCAGCGCCACCCCGAGCGCCGCGGCCACGGGCGAGGAGCAGCGACCGCGCCCCCGCTATGAGGACCGCCCCTCCAATGCCGCGTTGCAGTGGTCGCGCATCCGCACGATCGGCTGGATGATCTTCCTCGGGCCGCTCCTGATTTTCCTGGCCCGCCTCTATGCCGCGCGGGTCTATCTGGGCGATTTCAATATCGAGACCAACCGAGTCGATGATCTCGGTGCCCGCACTTGCGGCTCCTTGCCCATGGAGATCCCCGCGGTGGAGATCTGCTCCCCGGGATTCTTCGTGTTTAACGGGGCGCTCCTCGCCACTGGGGTGTTGATGCTCACCGCCTCATTGATGTGCGAGCAGCTCCGCATGGGCATCACCCGCCTCCACCCGCTCTTAGATGCCCGCGTGACTCGGCTGATCGGCGTGTGGGGTGTGGGCGTGGGCCTGGCAGGGCTGGCGCCTCTCGATATCACCCGGTGGGTGCATGAGGCCATGCTGGGGCTGATCTACATTTCCGCGTGGTCCACCTTGGTGGTCACATTCATCGTTATTGTCGGCGCCCGCGCCGCGCACGGGGTGAAGGCCGCCGGCTGGGCGTTCATCATCACCACCGCGCTCATACTCTTTTTCTCCGTTGTCTCCGCGATGATGTTCCTCGTGGCGGTCACCGGCGCCTCGGGCGGTATCTTCCAGCGCATCTCCCTCGATACCCTCGGGCTGTGGCTGCAGTTTTATGGTTTGACGGTGGTGCTCACCGGCTCCAAGCGTTTCACCAAGTATTTTATGAACAACTAAACGGCCGCGTCACCGTGGCCGTGTCTCGCTCATCCCGCAAGGAGGATTATCTCCCGTGTCTGAGATCGACACCGCGCAGTCTGATACTGTCCGCCTGCGCTTTGACCTCGCCTATGACGGCACGGACTTTCACGGCTGGGCCAAACAATTCAACCGTGCGCACCCCGATGCCCCGCGCCCGCGCACGGTGCAAGAGGAGCTGGAAGAGCGGCTGAGCACGATCTTTCGCCAGCCCATTGAGCTGGTTGTGGCTGGCCGTACCGATGCGGGCGTCCATGCCCTCGCCCAGGTCGCCCATGCTGATGTGCCTGCTGCGGCCCTGGAGTCCCGCTCCATTAATGGCGATCCCACGCGTTTGGTGACGCGGCTGAATAAGATGCTCCAAGGCGATATCCAGGTCCGCGATGTGCAGCTTGCCCCGCAGGGTTTCGACGCGCGTTTTTCCGCTTTACGACGCCACTACGTCTACCGTCTCACCTGTGCCCGCGCCGGAGCCCACCCGTTGCGTCGCCGCGATACCGCGCAGGTCCGTCACGAACTGGATCTCGAGCTGATGCACCAGGCCGCGGACCGGCTGCTCGGCCTGCACGATTTTGCGGGTTTCTGCAAAGCCAAGCCCCACGCCACTACGATCCGCACTCTGCAGTATTTCCAGTGGGAGGATATCTCCACTGCCCTGGAGCCCCGGCTCTTTCAAGCGTCGCTAAGCGCGGATGCGTTTTGCTGGAACATGGTGCGCGCCCTCGTCGGCGCCTGCATCGAGGTAGGTCGCGGCGCCGAACCGGTGGAGTTCGTGGACGATCTGCTTCTCCGCGACACCCGTTCCCCGCGGCTGCGGTTGGCCCCAGCACGAGGGCTGGCGCTGGCCGGGGTGGACTATCCGACGAGCGTCGAGGAGCTGCAGGCGCGCTCCCTCGTGACCAAAAAACGCCGTGATCACTAGCGGTGTGCAGCGCGGGCATACCTGCCCGTGGGGTAGTGGGTCTAGGATAAAAGTCCGTGCAGTATCCCTCATGCGAGTAATGAAGGCAGGGTAGACGCGTTGTTGTTCTCGGTGCTCACCATCACCAGTCTGGTCTTTCTGCTGCCCGGCTTTATTTTCGCCCTGATCAGCGGGCTGCGTCCCTCGAGCGCAGCTGCCATGTCCTTGCCGCTGAGCTTCGGCATCTACGGGTTGTTGGCGTGGTTGGCCGGCGCTATCGATAAAGACTACGACGGTGGATTTATCCGCGGCGGCATCATCAGCATGTGGGTGATCGCAGCCCTATGGGGGTTGGCGCGGCTCGTGATTGCCCAACGGCGCTTCGCGCGGGCGCGCGGCGGCGAAGGCTGGGGCGATGCCTCCTCGCGTATCACCGACGCGGTGCGACGCCGCGCGCGCAATAGCCGCACCTACACCTGGTTGATCGCGGCGGCCGGTGTGCTCCTGGGGGTCAGTATGTTCCTCCGACGGGGGCTGGAGATCCTCACAGACACCCCCGAGGGGCTGGGCTCGATCCACCAAGGATGGGATGTGGAATGGCACGCCAATGTGGTGCGCTACATCGCGGAGAACCACATGGCGTCGCCGACCCGCATGGGTGAGGTACTCTCCCGCGAGCCCGAGGTGAGCCAGTTTTATCCCTCCGGTTGGCATGCTGGGGTTTTTGCGCTTGTCGACGCCAGCAACTACTCCGTTATCGAGGCACTGAATATATCCTCCATCATGCTCCCAGCACTGGGCTTTGTGATGGCCGCAGCCTATGTGGCATGGCGCATCCTTGGCTCGCGCGGCATGGCGGCGGGCATTGCGGCCGCCTTCGCCGCGATTATTGTTTACGCTATTCCGGCTGTGTTCTGGATCGGGCACTACGTGGGGGCGTGGCCGTATATCGCGGGTGTAGGCATGGCGATGATCGCTGGCTGCGCGATGATGAAGGTGCCGGAGAACCCTGGCCGGGCGTTGGCCGCCGGGATGGCTTTTTTGGGCGCGGCCCAAGTGCATTCCTCGGTAGTCACGATCGTGGTGACACTCGTGGCCTGTTATTGGCTGTTGTATCTGCTGTGGTCGCCGTCGACGACACCGGCGAATTGGCGGGAACGCATTCTCGTCCGGTTGAAGGATGTGGGGTTGCTTGCCGCGACTGGTGCAGGCGCAATGCTAGTGCTCTTGCCCCAGATTGTGGCTGGTTTCGGCGCGACGAAGGAAGTGGAGGCCTTCGGGGAGGACTTCGGTTTCTCCCGTTCGGAGGCGTGGTACCACGCCGCTACGTTGCAGACCCGCCACACCGAGATATTTGAGTCCCACATGGGGCTGCTCTGGCTGGCATTGGCCGGCGGCATTGTGGCGCTGCTGTGGCGTCGCGCGCTGTGGGCTGCCGCAGCCTATGGAGTGTTCTTGGCGGTCACCACCGAAGCCTTCGAGCCCTTCGGCACCGGCGTGGGAGATCTGCTGCACATGATCTCGGCGTTGCACTACAACGGCCCACACCGGCTGGTGATGCCGGTGGGGATCTTCATCGCCGCCGGCGCCGGCGTGGCCCTCGCTGCCGCGGTGCGGCTAGTGTCTTTGGCCCCTGTGACTTGGTGGCTGCGTCGTTCCCAGATACGCCGCGCCCGTGCCGCAGCGGGGGAGCATGCCCACTCCCCAGACTATGACGATCCCGCCCCAAGCAAACAGGTGCGTGCCTGGGCGGCGGCCTCTGCCGCGGTATCGCTGCTCTTCAGCGGAATCGTGGCACTCGTGGCCATCGACGAGGCCCAGGCGGCTGTGCGCGGCGGCGACCAGTGGGCGGTGGGCTCCACCTACCGCGTAGAGCGCATGGTCACCCCCTATGATCACCATGCCTTCGACTGGCTGGCTAAGCAGCCCGGTGCCTATGAGGGAACGATCATTGGTGAGCCGGCGGATGGTCATGGGTGGATGTATGCCTATAACGGGCTGCCCGCGGTGTTTAAGCACTATCAGTGGCCCGAGCCGCCCATTGGTTCGCCGACACACATCGCCCATGATTATCCGAACTTGGTGGGCGCTGGCACCACCTATGATCCGGATGAGGAGAACTTTGCCGATGAAATGGTCAAAGAACTCAACGTGAAGTACTACATCTCCTCCCCGCCGATCTTCTGGCCCTTCCAGCACCCACACCTGCGCCTCGATCACGGCAGCTGGGAATCACCTGGGCTCACCCCAGTGTACAAGGATCACGACACAGTGATCTGGGCGGTGAACGCTAACTTCACCGACAAGGAGCTGCTGGAGATTCGCAAGAACTCACGCTTCTCCCCGGAGAAGCTGCCGCCCTTGCCCACCCGCGTCAACGACGAGGGCGAAGAGGTGCCCTATTTCCATCGCCCCTCTAAACCCAATAAGAATCGTGACCGCGATCCGAAGGAGCTCTCTGCCACCATGCAGGGCTGGCGCTTTAAGGGCGATCACCTCGATGATCCGCCCCGCGGCCCAGCACCCCAGCCGATCGCAGCCGCGGATCCAGAAGACAAGGACTCCTAACCCGACGACAGCACGGAGGTGCGCAACCATGGGCGCAGGCGACATCCTCATGATTGTTCTCATCTTCTTCATCACCTTGGTGACTCCCACAGTGGTGGTCGCCGCCAAGGTCCTCGGCAAAGGCGCGCGCCCATCGCAGCGGCGGGACTCTGGCGATGGCGCAGACGAGCGAGATGATGAGCGCTAGTTAGCGGGGTGGGGAGTCAGAGCAGCGGCGGATAGGTGTGGATTCTTATCCATGGGGTATAGGTGGCCGTGCTCCTCTCAGAGCTGATAGAGCTGCTCGTGGGCTCGGATAGCCGCCGAGGCAGCGTCGGTACATGCCTGAAACTCAGTAGTAGCCATGATAAGCGCCTAGGGTGACATGATTCGGGGCGTGCGCGACTGTGTCTTCTCGCCTTTATGCCGGTGAACGTTCCCCGATCCGGATACCCTGACAGCAGTACCGTTGTGCCAGTGGGCGCGGTGACGTAAAATGTTCGGTGATAGATCCTCGGTCAGGCCTCTTCCCCTTGTGGGTAATGCACACATGACCGGGGCCTTTCATTTCTATGGAGGCATATGCGATGGCGAAAAGGTGGCTGAGCTACGAGCAACAGGTAGAACTGCTCGAGCAACGCGGCATGCGCATCGACGACAAGGCAGCTGCAGCACAATTCCTCGCGCGGGGAATTGCTCAACCAGCTCGATACGGAGACATGCCTCACGGCATCCTTATTGGGTAGTCCCTTTTAAAAGAACGTATTCGGATCCACCCGTTGACAGCAGCAGGCCTGCGGCCAGACGCAGCGCCTCCACCGTGGAGACGTAGCAGGTCATGGAGCTGTTCATCTACCCTCCTCTGCCATATCGATGCGGTGCAGGGCGCCGGCCACCTCGTGGTCCTGCTCTGAGAGGGCGCGGAGATGATCGCTGGCGGCAGAGAGCCAATGAACACGCAGGGCAGTGTTCCACGAGTGTGCAGATCTTCCTCGCTTCGGTGGGGATCGCGAGGTAGTATAAGCACCAACATGACCGGTTCCGCTGCCCACCTCGGTGGGGGCAGGGCCGGTCCTTGTCTTGTGTGCTGGGGTACATATGAGGCAGATGAAGCAGTTCAAGACCTATAGGGAACAGATCGAATTGCTTCGCGAACGCGGGTTGAGGGCGGATGATCCCACCCGCGCTGAGAAATTAGTGGCGCGGCTTAGCTACTATCGCTTGTCCGGATAGTGGTTTCCGATGCGGCGCTTTGCTCCGCCCGATGGCACCGCGCAAGATGAGTTTGTTGAGGGAGCCGAAGTGATCGAGGGCGAGCTCGGTAGAGCGGCGGATAGTGGAGTACTGCCCAGTCGCCTATGTGGATCGGCACTCTCATAGAACTCACCGCACCTCGGTGGCGCCGTTAAAGAGGTACGAAAAAGCCGCGCCAAGAGGCTGCACAGCTAGTGGGTGGTAGCTAGAGACCCACAGCTGTTGCCTCCACTAGTCGCCGGTACGTGCAGACCGAAACGATTGGCGCGGCTTAATTCGTGAGCGCAATTGGTTGGGGTGTACGTACCCCTCCGCGCGCGGGGCGTTAGGCCTTGTTTCGCGGGTTGGCTTCCATGAGCTCGACGAAGCGCTGGACGTGGCCCTGGAGGAACTCCACCGTGGATTCCACGGCGATCTTGTCATTGTCGTCGAAAAGCGTCGGCGACTGGCCGAGGAATACCTCCGGCTGCCCCAGCATCGGCATGTCGAAGTAGGAGAGTGCCAGCTTCAGGTTCTTTTGGGAGGAGTAGCCGCCCATGCGGCCAACGGAGTGGCTGATGATCGCGGCGGGCAGGCCCTTCCATGCCACATCGGAGTTGGGCTTGGATCCGATATCAACGGCGTTCTTCAGTGCAGCGGGGATGGTGCGGTTGTTTTCTGCCGTAACGAAGAGAACGCCATCGGCTTGCTTGAGCCGCTCGCGGAACTCGGTGTACTCCTGCGGGGTGGTCTTGTCCTCGACCTCGGGATCGTCATAATCGAAGTCGTACAAAGGCAGGTCCCGGATCTCCACGATCTCGGCGGAGATGCCCTCGGGGAACATGGGGATCACATTCTTCGCGATCTTGCGGGCGAAGGATCCACGTCGCAAACTTCCGACAAGTACTACTACGTTCTTGTTAGTCATACATACTCCTTAAAGCGTGTGTAGCTGGTGTTGAGAGGCTGCTCGGCGCTTCCCGCAGTGGAGGACGATCCTGGTGTGGGGGCCGTGCTGTGGCATAACCACGCTGAGGCACGTGCCGCTGAGACGATGAGCACGCGACGGGAAATCCCCATCGCGGAGGGGCCGTGCGGGCCCGCTCAGAAAGGCTCGTACTCATGCATTCGCAGCGGTGGTGATCCACTTTGAGCTGCATAAATGCGCTAATCCGCCCCGCCCGTAGCGACCGCGGGCACCAGTGTGTAGTTATCCACGGCAATTATGAGCGCTTGTGATAGGCTGTGTCAAACATTTAACTTCGACTAGGCGAACACTGCGGCTCTGTTGTGATCTGCAGTGCGTGAGCCGAAGACCATGCATATGTTCACCGATATGGGCAGTGGCTGTGTTCTCGACGCAGCCGGTGCTGGTGCGGTGGATGGACACTTCTCGTCATACGAGGGAGGAAGAGCGATGGATGCACAACCAGCCTCCGATGGTCACTGGATAGAAGCCGTAGGCATGTTTAGTGATCTCAAAGAGGGAAACCCCGCATCGGCTACGCGCATCTTGGCTAGCTCCCATGCGCCTGAAGAGGTCATGGAATATTTCATGAGGATGGTCAGCCTCTACCTGCGCAACGCCGATCAAGACGACGTGACTCGCTTTGTGGATGCAGCGTGGCAGATGGGGCCGCCGCCCCGAATCCCAGATGCGCTCCGCGGATTCTTCTGATCGCGCGGCGCAGCGTAGTTAGTCCTGCGGCTGCGAGGGAATAGCGAAGATCGACTGCGCTATGGTGCTGCTGATAGTGAGCGCCTCCTCGCCGTCGTGCGGCGTGATAGTGATCGACTCGCTAAAGGGCGGTCCCGCCGTCACCTGAACGCGCGTATCGAGGCCGATGTCATGTTCGGCAAGGTACTGCAAAAGCTGTGGATCATCATCGGCAATGCGGGCAATGGTCACCACGGAATGCGGTTCGCATTCCGTTAATCGCACCGCGGGCGGGCGGATAATAGTTCCCTGCGAGTCAGGAATTGCATCCCCGTGCGGGTCGCGTTGTGGATGGCCAAGGTGCTCATCCAATCGTTCGATCATCAGATCAGACACCACATGTTCAAGAGCATCCGCTTCGCGATCCACCTGTTCCCAGCGATATCCCAAGGTGTCCACGAGGAAGGTTTCGATCAGGCGGTGCCTGCGCACCATGGCCACTGCGTACTCTCTGCCCAGATCCGTTAGAGTCACTGCGGAATAGCGCGAGTGCTCGACGAGGCCGGCTTCACTAAGCTTGCGCAACGCATCGGAGACCGTGGACTTCTTCACCCCAGCTTTGTCCGCGATCATTCCCGTGGTGATGGGCGCCGTACTCCATTCGCTCAGCCCCCAAATGATCTTCACATAATTCTGGGTACTGGCAGATAACGAGCTAACAGACATGGTTCCAGACTACCCGTACTTCGGGCCTCCCAACTCAGAATTTCGCTTAGTCAGCGATATCGCTTATCGCGCTGTGGCGATGCTCCACAAACGGCGTATAACTCTTTGCACTGGGATGGAGGTCCCTTGACTCGGGTGTCCCCATCCCAAGCGCATCAGTGTTATCACCAGGCCACCGTCACGACCACAGCGGCCCGATGTCGTGACTAGCGATAACTCATCGTATGGCGGTTATTAGAGTCCGAGGGCCTTGGCCTTCGCGGCCGCGAATTCCTCGTCGGAGAGAATTCCTTGGGCATGAAGATCAGCAAGTTTCTTAATCTGTTCCATGCCGGTATCGAGATCAGAAGGGGCAGCCGCGGCCTGGGAAGGCGAAGTGGCTGCATCCTGCGCTCCGGCTGTTTGGCGCTCGCGCACAATGTCCTGCAATTCCTCGAAATCCCGAGTGCACTTTTCGAGTTGAATCATCTGGGCATTAGACCACAGATTAATCCATGCTCCTCGGAGATTACGCCCCACGTCAATACGATCGATTGCGCTGTAGAGCAGCTCTGTATGGGCGAAGTTGAGCGTCTTGTTATAGGCAATAAAAATGCGATCCACCGTGGCGACAAGTACGCATCCGACATCTAAGTCCGCTTCTTTGGCTACGGCTGCAAAAAGAATCTCTTCATCGTCTCGCAGGACCATCCCAGCCTGTGATACTGCTGCAAGACAGGAGTTTCGCTCAAGTGCGGGGAGATGCTTCTGGATGATTTTCGTTTTGGCGATCATCCGCTTCTGCAACGCGATTTCGGAATCGACCTTGGCGCCGAGCTTGTCCACCATCGACCCCACGAGGTTGGTGTTCTTCGAATCAGACGATGAAGGGGTCTGCCCAGACCGGCGCTTAAAAATGCCCACAGTGTTCCTCCACAAGATGGTTGAGTACTCTAACCTCTGCAGAATACTGGGCGGGGGTAGAGCTCTGGGGAATGATTCAGTGAGTACAGGTAGAGCACGCGCTGTCCTCACCCTGCACCCCGCCTGCGCAGCGTTTAAAGTGAGAGCAGCGTCGCTCAGCGCAGGTACACAGCACAGAATCTGCAGGCCTTGAGGCCATCAGCACCCGTCGGGGGACGGGGTGCGTCGAAAAGCCACCTAGAGGCTTTCGCGTGAGTGTGTGTGCGAGGGCGCGGTCCTAATAGTCATTCTCGGGGGAGGAGTCTGGTGCCACATGGGTGAGCACTCCGATACACACCATCAGCCGCTGCGGTCGATCCTGCAGCCCACCACGCAGGCGCAGGTGAGCGGCTATAAGTTTCTGCTCCGTCGCGCCGAGCTCGGGGCGGTGATGGGCGATATTCGAATGATCCACGATCCGCTCGGGGCGCGGAATAAGGCGCTGGCCTTTGGTGCTGCCGCGGCTGTGGTGGTGGGGCTGGGCGCCGGCGCGATGGCGCTATTTTCGCCGCAGCGCGATCCAGGGGAGGCGCCGATCATGGTGGCCGATTCGGGGGCGCTCTATGTGCGCTCCGAGGAGGGCGTTCATCCCGTAACTAATTTGGCTTCGGCACGGCTGGTGGTGGGCGAGGCCGCCACCCCAGCGCGGATTTCGGATGCGGTGCTGGCCACGCAGCGTTTCGCGCATGAGGTGGGCATCGGGGTGGCGCCGTCGGCCGTGGCGGACACGGCGCCGGAGCAGCCTTTGGTGGCCTGCCACGAGGTGCGTAGTGATGAGCTGCACGTGGGCTCGGGGATTGAGTATCGGCCGCTGGGGGAGGAGGAGGCGTTTGTGGCCCGCGATGAGCGCGGTACGCAGTGGTTGATTACCTCCGAGGGGCGTCGCCGGTTGCCTTTTGCGCGTGATGAGCTGGGGGCCGCTACCCGCCAGGCAGTGGGGGTGGATAGAGACACTCCGGTGGTGGAGACCTCCAGTACGTGGCTGAATACTGTTCATGCGCTGCCGGATTTCGCGGTGCCCTCGGGCCCGTGGGAGATCGCGGATGTGGGCGGGGCCGCCTATCTCATCCGCCGCGAGGGCCTGATAGAGCTCACGGACACGCAACGCAGCATTCTCGTGCAACTGGGGGCGCGGACGCGCGAGCGCACGCGGGAGGACATCAGTGGTTTCGGCGATAGTGGGCAGACACTGCAGCTGCTGCGTCGCCCGTATTCGCTTATCGACGCCCCCTTCCTCGGCGCGCCGGAGTCGCATCCAGCGGCGGTGTGCTCGGCGGGTACACAGCGCGGCCCTGGGGTGCGGATGGGCGCGCTGGAGGGTTCGATCCCCGTGTTAGGTGCCCATGCCACCCATTACCGTCCGGCCTATGAGGATGAGCAGCGCTCGGGCTTGGCCTTTGGGGTGGATACCGCCCAGGGCACGCATGTGATCTCGGAGACGGGGCGGCGGCATGCGGTGCCCTCGGGCAAAGAGTTAGCGGTGGTGGGCGTGGAGTCCACCACGGCGGCCTCATGGTCGGTGGTGTCGTTATTGCCGGAGGGCGAGGTGCTGTCTTTTGAAGCGGCCCGCGCTCCCGCGCATCGCAATATAGAGGAATAGCTCAGCGCTATAAGTAACCCCTTGCCCTTCGCCTCAGCCTGTGGGCGAGGGGCGAGGGTTTTTAGGCCTCGTGGTCGCTGTGCCAGCCGCGGATGATGGCGCGGAGTGCGATCGCGGCGAGGGCCACCGCTGCCATGATCGCCACCCGGCTGCGGGTGGGATCGCTCTGCACGGTGCGGATGGTGATATCCCGCTCCGCTGCGGTGGTGCGGGTATCGAGATCGAGGTGAGTGAGCGCGGCGTGGATATCGAATTCACCCCGCGCCGGGTCGGCGATGGTGGCCAGTCGCGCCCGGATCTCCGCGGGGCTGGCGTGGCGGTCGCGCTGCAGCAGGAGTGCGACGGTGCCAGAGACCACCGGCGTGGCGAAGCTGGTGCCGCTATAGCCGTGTACTTGCCCTTCGTCGCCATATACCCCAGAGGCGAGGCCGCTTCCTTCCGAGTGCAGGGCTATGGGCACATCGCCCTTGGCGCTGAGCCGCAGCCCAGTGTCCTCGGCGGCGGGGAGTGCGTAGTCGGCGAGGCTGCGCGTGGAGTGATCGACGGCGCTGACCGCGATCACGGTGGGCAGATGCGCCGGATACACCACATCGCCGGGTGAGCACTTCTCGGAGACATTGCCGGCCGCGGCGACCACCACGACGTTGCTGGCCTCCGCCCGTCGTACCGCAGCGCGGAGTGCTTGCGTGTTCAGCCCCGCGGCGCGGGCGGGAGAGACGCAGGACACCACCGACACGTTGATCACATCCGCTTTGGCGTCGATGGCCGCGTGGATAGCCTCGGCGAGATTCGCGAGATTACCGCTGCTGCTGTGCTGCGGGCTGCGATAGTGGGTGCTGGTGTGGCGGATGCTGAGGATCTCAGCATCCGGGGCGATGCCGGTGAGTTCATCGCTGCTCGGGTCGGGGCGCATGCCGATGATCCCTGCCACCACGGTGCCGTGGGAGTCACAATCATGATCTGCGCGCGGCTGTTCGGGGTGGATAAAATCCGCATCTGGGGTCATGCGCAGGCGTGGATGCTGCGCCACCCCGGTATCGACCACGGCGACTTTTACCCCGGCACCGGTGGCGTGCTGGTGGGTATCGCGGAGGGCGAGGGAGCGTCGTACAGCCTCATCCCATGCGGCACGATCGCCAGCGGAGTCGCTGATCTGCACGGGCTGAGCGCAGGCAATGTCTGGGGCATCCGGCGCGGGCGGCGAGTCCTGGGCGACGGTGAGAGGGGCGCAGCCGACGAGCAGCACGGCGGCCATCAGGGGACACACGAAGCGCATCACGACCTACCATCCCCAGGTGCGGATCGCGGTGAATATGCCCATGAGGTGCGCGGAGAGCGGAATGATGGCGGCCAATGCGATGTGCTCCACTCGCTCGAGGCGCCGCTGCCATGTGGGCTCCATGGTGGATAGCGGCCCAGTGAGTAGGGGAGCGGCGCCCGCTAGCGCGAGCACAGCCCCGGCGAGCACCAACGGCCAGATAATCCACGAGCCCTGGCCGGCAAGCTCCGCGGTGGCCATACGCAGCGCGCATAGCGCGAGCGCGGCCATCCCGGCGCAGCTAGAGACCCACAACGCCCACATGCTCCAGACATCGTGATGACGGGCGGCATGCACCACCACGGACCCCACGGTGCAGGCCACCAAGGCGAGGGCGAAGGCATCGGCGCGCTGGGCGAGCACCAGCAGCAGCGGGCTCAGTACCACCGTGAGCCCAAGGTAGAAACCACCCAGGATCTGCGCAGTTCGCCGGGCCTTCTTCTCCGGCTCGGCGATCGTATGATCGGCCACCTCGAGGTCCTGGCCGGCCGAGGGGATCAGCGGCACCCGGAGACCCGCGGCTTTCAGTGCCACACTGGGCGCGGCGCTCATAGCCACCATGGCCATCGCGATGGTGCCGGCGCTGGCAGCCACCCACTCGCCGCTCGCGGCCAGCAACCCGCCGCACACCGTCAGCAGGGCGACCGTGGTGATCGCCGCGGCACAGTGCCGAATATGCAGGGTCTTCGCGCCGAGGGCGGTGGCGGCGGCCAGTCCACCCGCAGCAGCCACCAGAGTCCACCCCGCGGCACTGCTCGAGAGCGCGAGGGCCTCCACGCCGCGCTGCTGGGCGGCGCTGGCCCCGGCTATCGCTGCGCTGAGCTGGGCAATGCCCATATAGCAGGCGGTGGCCTCTGGGTTGAGCCGGCGGCGCGCCCGCAGGGCCACTGCGCTGGCCGCCAGCGCGAGGCTGGCACCCCACCACGCCACTGCGGTGGCACTCAGCGGTGCGGCCACCGCGCCGAGACACACTACTAGGCCCGCCACCAGCAGCGGTAGCGTATCGAGGCCGCGCCGGCAGGGGGTGCTGGCGGCGTCGGCAAGCGCATGGGCGGTGTCTTTGACCACCGGCGCGGCGTGCTGCTCATACGGCCCGAGCACCAGCACGCCCCCATGCAGGAAGGGCACGGTGTGCAGCGGCCGGGTGGCGTCGATAGGCACCCCTGCGGCGGTGCGCCCCTGCCAGGGCACGCTGATGCTCGGCGCATCGAGGAGATCTAAGACCTCATCGAGCACCTCCGCCAGTGAGGAACGCGGCGGCAACACAATATCGAGCTGACGATTGCGCTCGGGCTGCTCCGGCACGTCGAGACGGATGGTGGTGGTCACCGCCGTGGTGGCGGGGCGCGGCTCGTGCGGCGGCGCCGATGGTGAGTGAAGTGACAGCGTCACAAGAAATTCCCCCTGAGTAGATAACACGATCACGCCCACAGACGGCACAGAGAGATAGCGGTGCTCGCGCGCACGACGGCGTCGAGTGCTGCTGCGATGGTTCCCCCGAACCATCTCCCCCCTCCACCCTCCATGGGGTGCTGGCGAGCTGCAGACGCGAAACCTTTGGCCTGCAGTGCCCATCAGCTTGGCTTAGGATCAGTGCCGTGTCCACTCGAGGCGCACCGGAGCAGCGGCCGAGCACCGCTGTTCCGGTGGGGCTGAGCGAGCGGGCGACGTCGATCATGCATGCGGCGCGGGGATGGGGGACATGCCTGCGCGCCGGGTGCAGCCAGTATCCGTGCTACGGGGGGAGTTTGAGATATGGCTGTCGCATTTCCGCAGGCAGTAGAAGAAACCAGAGCGATCGAGCGGATCGCGGCACCACCGCTGCCCAGCGGCAGCATCCAGCCGGAAGCCGTACCGGATGCCCCGACGCGGCAGCCGGTGCCGCTGGTGCGCATCATCATCCCGGTGGTGATGGTGCTGGCCATGGTGGGCATGGTGGCGCTGATGCTCACCGGAGAACGGCAGCTTAATCCCATGATGCTGCTCTTTCCGCTGATGATGGGCGCCTCGATGCTGGCGATGTTTATGCCCCAGGGTGGCGAGGATAGCGATGACACCCGCCGCACCTATCTGCGGCATCTCTCGCATGTTCGCCGCGCCGCGCTGAACAACGCCGCCGCGCAGCGCGCCCACGAGCTGCACCGCCACCCCGATCCGAAGGCGCTCTACGCCGCCGCCGGCTCGCCGCGGATGTGGGAGCGCAGCCTCGGCGATCCCGATGTGGGGGAGGTGCGCATCGGGCGTGGCACCACCGCGCTCTGCACGCCGATCGAATTACACAACATCAACGCCACCGAGGACCTTGACCCGGTGTGCGCGGTGGCGCTGCGCCACATGGTGACCGCCGTGGACACCGTGCCCGCCATGCCACTGGTGGTGCAGGTGGGCTCGTTCAGCGTGCTCTCGCTGCACGGGGAAAAGGCCCGGGCTCTCGCGCGGGCACTCATCGCCCAACTGGTCTTTCACCACGGGCCCGAGGCCATCGGCATCGAGGTGCTCAGCGGCACCCGCGCCGCTGCCGCCGCCGAGGGGGAGTGGCAGTGGCTAAAATGGTTGCCGCACACCCGCACTCCCAGCGAGGCCGCCTGCCGGGTACTCATCGTGGATATCGACGATGCCGAGCAGCCCGCCCACCTCGTGGGCTCGCGCCGCTGGGATCTCATTATCGCCATCGACGCCCACCAGGCCACGCCGCTGTATGAGGCAGCCTTCAATGACGGGCTGATCCTGCACGCCGATGCCGCGCTGGTGGTCTCGATTCTCGGCGGCGAGGAAACCATCGGGGTGCCCGATACCCTCAGCATCGCCGAGGCCACCTGCCTGGCCAAGGCCCTTCATCCCCACGACCGGCCAGAGCGGCACAGCACCGCTCCTTCGGGAGAGCTCCTGCCGCTGCTCGGCTACCACGAGCAAGAGCATGTGCGCGCCGAGACCCTGTGGGCGCCGCGCGCCCCAGGCGATCCCACCCGCCTCAACGTGCCCATCGGTGTGGGAAGCGATGGTCAGCCGCTGCTGCTCGATATCAAAGAATCCGCCCACGGCGGGGTGGGGCCGCACGGGCTGTGTATCGGTGCCACCGGATCGGGAAAATCCGAGCTCCTGCGCACGTTCGTGGTCTCTCTTGCCCTTAGCCACTCCCCAGCGGAGCTGAACTTTGTGCTGGTGGACTTCAAAGGCGGCGCCACCTTCCTCGGCCTCGATGGCCTGCCGCACACCTCCGCAGTGATCACCAACCTGCACGCCGAGGCTGATCTGGTAGAGCGCATGAGCGACGCCATCTCTGGGGAGATGAACCGCCGCCAAGAAGTACTGCGCGCGGCCGGCAACGTGCCCAATGTGGAGGCCTTCAACGCCGCCGCGGCCGCAGCTGGCACCGAGCCGATGCCGGCGCTGGTGATCGTGATCGATGAGTTCTCCGAGCTGCTCGGCCAGCATCCCGACTTCGCCGATCTCTTCGCCGCCGTCGGCCGGCTGGGCCGCTCCCTGCACATCCACCTGCTGCTCGCCAGCCAGCGCCTGGAGGAGGGGCGGCTGCGCGGGCTGGACTCGCACCTCAGCTACCGCATTGGGTTGCGCACCTTCTCGGCCATGGAATCCCGCCACGTGCTCGGCGTGCCGGACGCCTATGAGCTGCCCAATCAACCCGGCCGTGGCTTCATCAAAGCCGATGCCGCCGAGGTGCGCGGCTTCCAAGCAAGCTATGTCTCCGGCCCGGTCAGCGCCAGTACCAGCCCCGCTGCGGAGGCGATCGTGCGGGTGGGCCGCTTCGATACCCGCGCCGATACCCTGCCCGAGCCGCGCCTGCCCGCCGCCAGCGCCAGCTCGCAGCAGGGCCCCTCGAGTACCCAGACGCTCGTGGATCTCACCGTGGAACTCACCACCGCCCGCGCCGCCCAGCTGGGGCTGAAGGCGCACAAGGTGTGGCTGGATCCGCTGCCCGCTGCCATCCCGCTCGGCGGGGTGGTGGAGGATCTCGGCCCCCTACGTGCTGCGGTGGGCGTGATCGATCGCCCCTATGAGCAGCGCCAAGATCCCCTCGTGGTGGACTTCACCGGCCAAAACGGGCATGTGGCGGTCTGCGGCGGGCCGCAGAGCGGAAAAACCACCATGCTGCGTAGCATCGCCACCGCGCTCGCCTCCACCCACAGCACCGAGACGCTGCGCCTCTACGCTCTGGACCTCGGCGGCGGCGGGCTCGGCACCCTCACTCGCCTCCCACACACCGCTGGGGTGGCTGGCCGCGAGCAGGAAGAAACCATCGCCCGCGTGGTGGATGAGGTGCTCGGTTTTATCGATGAGCCGGAGCAGCGCCACACTTTTTTGCTTATCGACGGTTGGCAGGCACTCACCACCGACTTCGAGGAGCTCACCCCGAGCCTGCAGCGCATCGCCAGCGAGGGCCTCGCGGCGCGGGTGCACCTGGTGATCTCTACCTCCCGCTGGACCGCCCTGCGGCCATCGGTGCGGGATCTCATCGGGCAACGCTATGAGCTGCGTCTGCCCGAGGCCATGGACTCAGTGATCGATCGCCGCCGCCAAGAAAAACTCCCCGCCCTGCCCGGCCGAGGACTCAACGCGGCAGGGGAGAATATCCTCATCGCCCAATCCAGCGCCCAAGACATCGCCCATGTGGCCCGGCAGAGCGAGGAAGCCGGCATGGCGGCCGTGCCGGCGCTGAAAACCCTGCCTCTTAGCCTGCCGGCCGCCAGCCTGCCCGACTCCGAGCAGGTGCTGCTGGGCATGGGCGGGGCCCGACTCGAGCCGGTGGCGGTGGACTTCAGCGACACCCAGCACGTGATTGCCCTTGGCAACAAGGGCTGCGGCAAATCCCAACTACTCAAGGTCGTGGGCCGGCAGCTCGCCCAGCTGCCGCATGAGCAGGCGCGGCTGCTGGTCATCGATCATCGCCGTCGCCACCTCGGGGTATTCCCCGAGCACATGCTGGCCGGCTATAGCGGCACCACCGACGCCAGCCGCAGCCTCATCAGCGATCTCAGCACCACGCTGCGTCAACGCCTACCCAGCGAAGACATCACCCCGCAGCAGCTGCTTCAACGTTCCTGGTGGAGCGGGCCCGAGCTATATCTGCTTATCGACGACGCCGAGCTGCTGCCACACGGATTACTCGATCCGCTCGCGCCCCTGCTCCCGCACGCCACCGATATCGGCTTGCACCTGATCTACGCCCGCAAATCCGGCGGTGCCTCCCGCGCCTTCTTTGCGCCTGGACTCGCCGAATTGAAGGACTCCTCGCCGCTGGTGCTGCTCTTCGACAGCGATAAAGACGAAGGCCCGCTCTTCGGGGCGCGGCCCGCCACCCTCGCGCCGGGGCGGGCCCAGTTGATCCGCGGCGGCAGTGCCGAAGGACTCATTCAGGTGGTGAGTGACTAAATGATGCCCCGTTGGGAAGTCTCCGTCACCGATGCGCTCACCATCGTGGTCGAGGCCACCACCGCTAAAGCGCACTACTTCTATGATCTCGGCGCCGCCGCCTTAAGCGAGCCCGATCAGGCCCGCCGCTTAGTCTCCGAGCTGCGGGATCTGACCGGTAGCCAGTGGCCGCAGGTCGAGGTGATCATCGATGCCGCCGAAGAACCCGGCGAGTGCCTGCTGGAGCAGTGTCACACCGCCCGCGTTCGGGCCTGGCGCTATGGCGAGCCGCCACCCGAGCCAGTCGAAGCGTCCGAGCCCACCGCACCTGCAGCGCCACCCGCCCCGCCCGCCACCGCGCTGCGATCTACTGCGGCGCCGCAGCCGGAGCCCGAGAACAGCCCGTGGCCGCAGCCGCCACAGGGCGTGCGCCGCCGCTCCCTCCACGGTGGCGGCATCGCCCAGCTGCTGGAGCGGGTCAATCTCTTTAGCGTGGGCATCGTGGCCGTGGTGCTGCTTGTGGTGGGGGTGAGCTGGTGGTCTACCCAGCAGTCCTTGGAGCCGGCGCCGGTGCGCACGGTGGCGGAACCGGAGCAGCCGGGTTCCAGCCTGCCGCCGAGTGACAGTGCCGAGGAGGAGGCGTCGACAAGCGCTGCGGCGCCGCGAGAGATAGTGGTAGAGCGTGGCCCGGTGCGGGTGCGCACCCCGGAGGGATTCGAGATTAGTGACCGTGGGGACAGTAGCTTTCAGCTCAACGGTGCGGATCCCGAACTGCGCATCCTCATCTCCTTCGATGAGGTCTATTCTGTGTCGCCGGAGGCGGTGATCGCCGAGGTAGAGGCGATGGTGGCCGTGGATGAGACACTGCGCACCGAGGCGGCCGTATTTCGCCGGCACGGGCAGCCCGCCCAGACCAGCTATATCGAAGAACCAGGCGATGGCTCGCTGGTGCGCTGGACCGCCTGGGTAGAGCAGGACACCTTGATCAGCGTGGGCTGTCATTCGCGGCATCAGCCCAGCCATGCGCATACCGCCAGCTGCCGCATGGCGGTGGATAGTCTCGAGCACCGCGATAACACCACCGGCGATGGGGAGAAGCTTTTTTAGCCGGGGCGGAACCTCAGTCGCTGTGCCTGACGTCTATATCCCATGAAGCCACTTGGTTTCACCACCACAGGGGGGATTGTGTGGAGCACTCGGGGGAGCATCACATCCGATCACTGTGCAGTCCATTCCCTATACATCCGACAGCAGCTGCTGCATCAATGCACACAGGATTATTTTTTCAAGGAGCATCTATGACTGGGCACTTTCGCACAGAATCACAGACCATGGTCGCCACCGCAGGCAAGGTGGATCAGACCAACCACGACGTTCAGGCTGAGCTAGCCCGGCTGCGCGGCACCGTCGACGCCATCAGCGGTAGCTGGCAGGGCAGCGCGCAGCTGGCTTTCACCAATCTCATGAGCCGCTGGGATGCCTCGGCACGCCAGCTACAGGAGGCGCTGACCTCCATCTCGGAGAATATCCGCGCCAACGCCCGTGCCTTCGACGTTTCCGAGACCGAGAACGAAACCGCATTCCGTCAGGTCGGTGGCGGCTTGGCGCTCTAGCGCCGCCGCATCCGCTCACTTGCATCAGCACACGCTCAAGAGCTCAACACAGAAAGGTTAATGCCACTCATGGACACGATTCGTTATCAATTCGGCGCCATCAGCCAAGCGGCTGAGGATATTCGCGCCACCTCCGCCAAGATCAACGCCAACTTGGAGGACCTCAAAGCCCAGATCGCGCCGATGACTGCGGCGTGGGAAGGCGAATCCTCCTCCGCCTACCAGGAAGCCCAGCGCGCGTGGGATGCCGCCGCGCTGGAAATCAACACTATTTTGACCACCATCTCCCGCACTGTGGCAGAAGGCAATGAGCGTATGAGCGATGTCAACCGCCGTGCTGCCGCTAGCTGGAGCTAGCCGCCCGCGGCCGCAGAGCTAGGGCCGGTGCTTGTATCGTGCGAGGGCGTGTCCGTGGAATCCCCATGTTTTCCGTCTATTACTAAACTCCAAGGACGCAGCCGCTCACTCGCATCAGCTCACTGCCCGTAGCCTCGTTACGCCGGCGCACAACCGCCACGCCCCCGCGGGTCGGAGGCAGGTCCGCAAGGCATAGAACCACCACCCCATCGAGCAGTACGCTGCCACACCTCGCGTAGTGGTGCCAGCCGCCAATGATGAATGTGCGGCACGCTACCGCGGGGTGTGTGCCGTTTTATGCGCCCTATCGCTCAAGGTATGAGCTGATCTCCGAGTATGTCTGGGTTATCTCGGCGCGGGCCTCGACGGTAGGGGGCAGTAACAAGGGAATTGCGCGGTGGAGGCGGGCTGGTACAGCGGGGCAAGGAGGAGTTTGCGCTGCGCAGGTAAAGGGGGCTAAAATTCATTCTTCGTGTGTACTCGCCGTAGCTACGCCTGCCCTCCTAGGGATGCGAAAACTGCGAAAAGTACTGATATCGCGGGTCTCCACCGGCCGCCGCGCTATCCATAACTGACACGTTTGGCTGGCAGCTAGCAGAATAGACTTTGAAAGGTTTTGCATTGTCTACTTATCACCCGAAGAGCGGTGACATCACCCGCAAGTGGTATGTCATCGACGCCACTGATGTGGTGCTGGGTCGCCTGGCAGTGACCGCCGCAGGCCTCCTGCGCGGCAAGGGCAAGCCCCAGTACGCACCCAACGTCGACTGCGGTGACCACGTCATCATCATCAATGCTGACAAGGTTGCTGTTTCCTCCAACAAGCGCGAGCGTGAGTTCCGCTACCGTCACTCTGGCTACCCGGGTGGTCTGAAGACCATGTCCCTGGGGCGCTCCCTCGAGCTGCACCCGGAGCGCGTTGTGTTCGAGTCTGTTGAGGGCATGATGCCGCACAACCGTCTCTCCCGCGCCTCGGTGAAGAAGCTTCACGTCTTCGCCGGCTCCGAGCACCCGTATGCAGCCCAGAAGCCCGAGACCTTCGAGATCAAGCAGGTGGCCCAGTGACCGAACAGAATCAGAACGAATCCCAGGTAGCCTCCGCTGAGGACATCGCTGCAGCGCAGGCCGCAACCGAAGAGTTCACCAACACCATCGGTGACTCCCTCGTGGACGAGTCCGCCGAGACCTCCGAGGCTCCCGCAGCCGAGGGCCCGGCCGACCTCAGCCACCCGATCCAGACCGTCGGCCGTCGTAAGCGCGCCGTCGCCCGCGTCACCATGACCCAGGGCACCGGCAAGATCACCGTTAACGGCCGTGAGTTCGAGGAGTACTTCCCCTCCAAGCTCAACCAGCAGGACATCAAGACCCCGCTGACCCTTCTGGAGCGCGAGAACCAGTTCGACATCCGTGCCCGCATCTCCGGTGGCGGCCCCACCGGCCAGTCCGGTGCAATGCGTCTGGCTATCGCTCGCGCCCTCAACGAGTACAACCCGGCTGAGCGTAAGCAGCTGAAGAAGGCTGGCCTTCTCACCCGCGACGCCCGTGCCGTGGAGCGCAAGAAGGCAGGTCTACACAAGGCCCGTCGTGCTCCTCAGTACTCCAAGCGTTAAACACCAACGCTTCTTCAACGCCCGTGGCTTCGGCTACGGGCGTTGTTCGTTTATGGGGAACCGCTACAGCGCCACGGCCAGAAAACTCCTGCCGCTGTGCTGCTAGCTCCACTTCGGTTTCGGTGCGGTCCACGTGCGCATGGCCTGGAGAATCTCCTCGGGGCTATCGGCGAGGATGAGCGCGTCATAATCGTCTGCCCGAACAAAGCCCTCCTCCACCATGATGCTGAGCGCCCGCAGTGTGGGAGCCCAATAGTCGCTGTCAAGAAACGCGATTGGCTTGGCGTGATAGCCGAGCTGCTGGCCGGTCCACACATCGAAGAACTCATCTAAGGTGCCGGTGCCGCCGGGCAGGCAGAGGAAGGCGTCGGCACGCTCGCTCATGCGCTGTTTGCGGGCGGGCATAGTCTCTACCACCTCGAGCTGCGTCAGCGCGGGATGGGCGATCTCGCCGTGCATCAGGCTCTGCGGTAGCACCCCGCTCACCGCTCCGCCGGCCTCGAGGGCCGCCGTGGACACGGCCCCCATCAACCCCACTGCGCTGCCGCCATAGACAAGCCGCATGCCATTGCGTGCCAGGCTCTCTCCCACAGCGCGGGCAGCCACGAGGTGGCGCCCATCCTGTCCCGCGCGGGCGCCGCTAAACACCGCCACCGAGTGAATGGGGTGGCCCCGAAGATAATCCAGCACATGCTCTGTGAGCAGCGGCGCCAGTGGCACGGAGCGATCATAGAGTGTATCGAGTGCGAGCCACTGCCGCTCGGGGCCCAGCCCCTGTCCCGCGGCAGGTGCTGTCCTGTCCTGGGCGGCTGCGTCGTGAAGCGGCGAGCCGGGGACGAGAAATAGTGCCACCCGCGCCAGCTCGGTGTCCGTGCTGCTAGCGCGGGTCGTGATGTCTCCGCAGGGGGTGAGCTCCCCTGCTGCGATGGTGATGCCGAGTTCCTGCAGCGCCCTGAGTGCGGCGTGGGTGGCGGATTCTCCCAGCTGAGCTACAGCCTGGGGGAGGGTCAGCGCGGCGCCGGCGGGCTCGCGCACGGTGAGCAGGCGGCGGCGGGGATCACGAATAATAACGGCACTACTATCGCGGGCATCTACTGGCATGGCTGCAAGGCTACTAGCTGCCAGCCTCGGCGCACGGGCAGCTGCTTCCGCATGGGCACGGGGTCATACGTCTGAGTACCACCACAGGGGAATGTCTGGCGTGGGATCGGGGTAGCCGAGCGTGCATAATGGAGGAATGACTCGACTCTTCGGAACAGACGGTGTACGTGGATTAGCAAATAAGAAGCTGACGGCCCCCTTGGCGCTGCAGCTCGGTGCAGCGGCTGCGGAGGTACTGACAAAGGAGTACCGCAACTCCAAGCGCCGCCCCGTCGCCATCGTGGGCCGCGACCCGCGCGTCTCCGGCGAGATGCTGGCTGCGGCGATCTCCGCGGGCATGGCATCGCGCGGTGTGGACGTGTTGCGCGTCGGCGTGATTCCCACCCCGGCGGTGGCATTTTTGACCGATGATTATGGCGCGGATATGGGCGTGATGATCTCCGCCTCCCACAACCCCATGCCGGATAATGGCATCAAATTCTTTTCCGACGGCGGCCATAAACTGCCCGATGAGGTAGAGGATGAGATCGAGCGCCGCATGGACAATATCGCCGCCGAAGGTCCCACCGGCCACGGTATCGGCCGCGTGATTGAGGAAGCCTCGGACGCCCAGGAACGCTATCTGATGCATCTGGCCCAGGCCGTGCCGCAGGACCTCTCTGGGATCAAGGTGGTGGTGGACTGCGCCAATGGTGCCGCTGCCGAGGTAGCCCCATTAGCCTATGGCGCCGCCGGTGCCGAGGTGATCCCGATTCACCACAAGCCGAATTCCTACAACATCAACGACGGCTGCGGGTCCACCCACATCGAGGAAGTGCAGCGTGCGGTCCGCGAGCACGGTGCCGATATTGGCTTGGCACACGATGGTGACGCCGATCGCTGCCTCGCCGTGGATGCTGAGGGCACCATCGTTGATGGTGATCAGATCATGGCGATTCTGGCCGTGGCGATGAAGGCCAATAGCGAGCTGCGCAAGAACACCTTGGTGGCCACCGTGATGTCGAATCTGGGGCTGAAGCTAGCCATGGAGGACGCCGGCATTGAGGTGCTCACCACCCAGGTGGGCGACCGCTATGTCCTCGCCGAGCTTAACCGCAGCGGCTATAGCCTCGGTGGCGAGCAGTCCGGCCACATCGTGATCCCCGATCACGGAACCACCGGCGATGGCGTACTCACTGGCCTCTCGCTCATGGCCCGCATGGCAGAAACTGGCTCGAGCCTGCAGGAATTGGCCACAGTAATGACGGTGCTGCCGCAGATGCTCATCAACGTTCCGGTCTCGGACAAGTCCGTGATCATGGATCATCCTCGCGTCAAGGAGGCCATCACCAAGGCCGAGGCGGAGCTGGGCGACACCGGGCGGGTACTGTTGCGCGCCTCCGGCACGGAGGAGCTTTTCCGCGTCATGGTGGAGGCCGCCCACGAGGAGCAGGCCCGTAAGGTGGCCGGTCGCTTGGCCGCCGTGGTCGCTGAGGTCTAAACCCGCCTCCCGCCGTCATTCCCGCGGGGTGCGCAGAATACTTCCGCGCCGCGGGAACCTCCCAAGGGCGAGTATGCGTCTAACTCGGTGAGAAGGTGCGCCCTGTCAGGGTGCACGCCGCCGTTTCTTTGACCTCGCATGGGGGAGGCTATGACGCACACTCACATAGATTTCGATCCACCAACCGCGCTGGCGTACACCGCCGAGTTGCTCCGCACTATCGCCGAGAACACGAGTGCGCACCAGCGCCACGCACCACAGTTCCCGCCCGCTGCCGCGGGGAAGGAGCTGCGTGAACGCGGTGAAACCCTCGCCCGTGTATTCACCCAACTTCACACCGATACCGCCACTGCTTTAGACGCAGCTCGCTTATCGACGCATACCGCCAGCGGCCATCTCCGCGCTCTCTCAGAGCAGGACCACGAGGCGGCCGGCGCTCTGCACCGCATCGATACAGCAGGTGAGGGCAGATGAACAGCTCCGTGAGGTGCTATGCCTCTACGGTGGAGGCCCTGCGTCTGGCAGCGGGCCCGCTGTATATCGGGCCGCAGATCAGCGCCGAGGAGTTAAGCACCGCCGCCGAGAATCTCGCCGGTTTGGACACCTCCGCACTACGCACAGCCGCGAGTTGCGCCCTGGGGGAATCCGCCCCGCAGGACACCGGCCGCTGGGTGCAGGAGGTGCTTAGCCCCGCTCTCGCCGGAGTGGCCGAGGGGGCCATGTGCGGCGGCGTGAGCCGGGCTATGCGACAGTGGGAGCAGCGGGTAGAAGGTGCCGCAGCAGTACAGGCGGCCGCGCATTCCTGCGCCGATAGCATCGACGCAGTCGGCAGCAGCGCCCACGAGGCGGCGCAGACGATGACGCTGAGTCTTGATGAGGCAGTACGCGCGGTGTGCCACGCCCTCGAACTGCTGGGTAGTAGCGGAGCCCGCGGTCTGGCACAGCAATTAGTGCACATGGGCGCAGGTCTAATCGATAGCGCCGGCCAGCAGCTGCTGGGTATCTTCAGCGATCATGACACAGCCGTGGCGGGTTGTTTTGATGAACTGATTGCCCACGCCGAGCAGCACTGCGCCACCGAACCGCCCGCTGTGTGCACCCCAGAGCCGCGGTGCGAGTCCGCGGTCGCCCCGCCTATAGCGGAGCTGGAGCCCTGCGTGCCAGACACTCCTACACCGCAGCCGGCACCACAGCCAGCACCGGCGCCTGCGGCAGCGCCCCAACCGGCCCCGCAGGTAGAGCCGCAGCCGGCACCACAGCCAGCGCCCGCTTGCGAACCCGCGTCCGCCGCGCCGCCGCCACAACAACCACCGACAGCGCCGCCGCAGCCCTGCGTGGCAGAAACTCCTGCTACTCCACCGGGTCCGGCACCTGTGCCTGCGCCCGCCGCTGCGCTCCCGTGCCCCGCCTCCGAGCTTGGACGGCTAGTGAGTGGCTCGGTACTCACGGTGGGGCAAGCGATGGCCAGCGCCGCCGCCGTGGGGGTGGCACAGGCTCAGGCCTCGCTTCATGCACACCTCGAGGCTGCTATCGCCAGCACTATCGAGGTACCCGCTCATCTCGAACAAACACCCAGTGTATGCCCGCCTGCGCCGGCAACGGAGTGCACGCCAGTAGTGGACCAACCCTGCACCCCTGCTGTCCCAGCTGTTGACCCCGCACCCGAACCAAAGCCGGAGCCCGAGCTGGAAGCGCCTCAGCCGGACGTCCCTGCCCACCGCAGGATCTCGCTGCTGTTCCCGAACCCGAGCCACCCGCGCAGAAGGTGGCCATGCAGAGCGCAGCGCAGGAGGCAGACCAAGCGCCAGACCCCGGCCCAGCGCCAACGCCGGCACCACCCGAGCCACAACCGGAACCGCCCTCTGAAGCTGCAGCAGATGCCGCCCCATCGACTGATGAAGGAGAACACAGTGAGTACACCAGCTGGCCCCGAAAGGCAGGTACGTGGTGACTAATGTGAATCCTGATTTCCTCCGGCATCTCGAGACCTTCCAGCGGCACACGAGTGCTCGGCTCGCGGAGTTTTCCCGCTCGCTCGATGAGCTCACCGCTCAAGCACGGCGCGAAGCACGCGCCAGCGCAGAACACACTCCCACCCCGCCACACACGGGTGCCAGACAGCGCCCAGCGGTGAGTGCGGGGGAGAGGGCATGGCCGCGCCCTGCGCAGAAGAAAACCGCCCCGCGCGGTCCTGTTCGGGGAGTGCTGAGAAACTCACCTTAAAGGCACCGCTCGGAGCGGGGGATAAAGACTAAACGTGGAGGTTAGTCTTGCCCTGCAACATCAGCGGAGGCATCCACATAGGGATCGTGCTTGGCTACCTCTTCACGTAGCTCTTGGCGTGTCCAAGCGGTCACGCCTTTGCCCTCAGCCGCGAAGGCAGAGAATGCTGAGTACTTGTTCTCTCCAGCGAGCTGGTGCAGCAGGAAGCCGGTGACTAGGCCGCGGGCTGTCTCTTGGGCACCGAACTCGAGCCCGCCGATTCCGGTGAGAAGCTTGCTCACGCTCGCCTCGCGGAAACCGGTCTGGCTCGCCTTGTCCACTACGCGGAAGGCGACATCGCCGCCCCAGTTGAAGGCCACCTTTGGCGGGTTGCCCATATCGAGGAACTCGCCGCGGCCTGGGGAGAGTACCAGCCCAGGTGCGCTCACGTGGCGGGCGGCTTCCTCGGAGGAGGGGGCGGTGACGGAGGGGTAGATGGCGGCGACGGCCTTCACCAAATCGCGGTCCACGGCGGCGAGGATCGCGGCGCCGGCTCCCATGCCGTGGCCCACCAAGCCGATTTTGCCCGGTGCAACGGTGATATTGCCTTGGCCGAGCTTCACTCCAGCGGCAATCTGCATGCAGGTTTCTAGATCGGCGGCGAAGCCACGGTGATCGGGGGCGAAGCCGGTCTCCGTGTCCGGTGCCACCGCCACAATGCCCCAGCTCGCGAGGTGGCGCAGGGTGGAGTGGTAGTGCTTAATGCCCTGCCGCCAATCGTGGCCAAAGGCCACTGCGGGCAGGCCCGTGCCCTCGGCGGGGGTATAAACCTTGCCGGGGATACCGGCATAGGACAGATCGCCCACGAGCACGCGGTGGGGGCCACGCTTAGACAGTTTGGTTAGGTGTTTCTTCAAGTTCTCAGCCACGGTGTTCAAGGATAGTCTATGCACGCTAGGCCGTGGGGCTGCGGCTCTGGCCGGAGAGTGTGCGACTAGGGCACAGTGGCAGACTCAAGGGGGCTGCGGCGCGCGGTGAGCTGCTACGAGGGGAGGTGCCTCTGGGGTGAGTTAGGATGAACGGCATGTGTGGAATCGTTGGATACATCGGTCATCGTGAAGGCTTGGATGTGGCGCTCGGCGCCCTCAAGCGTATGGAATACCGTGGCTATGACTCTTCAGGAATCGCCGTTGCAGACGGTGCAGGCAGCATTAATGCTGTGAAGAAGGCCGGCAAGATTAGCAACCTCGAGATGCGCATCGATGAGGAAGGTGCCGATAACTTCCGGGGCCACACCGCTGTGGGGCACACCCGCTGGGCTACGCACGGTCGCCCCACCGACAGCAACGCCCACCCACACCTGTCTGCGGACGGCAAGGTGGCAATTGTGCACAACGGCATTATTGAGAACTTCGCGGTGCTGCGCGAGGAGCTGGAGCACAGCGGCGTGGAGCTGCTCTCTGAAACCGACTCGGAGGTGGCCGCCCACATGCTGGCCGCCGCCTATAACGAGGGTGAGACCAAGGGTGATTTCCAGGCCTCCGCCCTGCATGTGCTCAATCGCCTCGAAGGCGCGTTCACCCTGCTGTTTACCCACGCCGATCACCCGGACACCATTATTGCGGCCCGCCGCTCCACCCCGTTGATCGTCGGTATCGGCGAGGACGAGATGTTTCTTGGCTCGGATGTGGCGGCCTTTATTGAATACACCAAGGAAGCTGTTGAGCTGGGCCAGGACAACGTGGTGATCCTCACCCGTGATTCCTATGAGATTCTCAACTTCGATGGCAGCCCCGCTGAGGGCAAGCCCTTCACCATTGACTGGGATTTGAGCGCCGCCGAGAAGGGTGGCTTCGATTCCTTCATGATGAAGGAGATTCATGAGCAGCCCGCGGCGGTGCGCGACACCTTGGCCGGCCACTTCCAGGACGGCCGCATCGTCTTGGACGAGCAGAACTTCAGCCAGGCCGATCTCAAGGCCGTGGACAAAATCTTCGTGGTGGCCTGCGGTTCGGCCTACCACTCGGGCTTGCTGGCCAAGTATGCCATCGAGCACTGGGCCCGCGTCCCCGTGGAGATCGAGGTAGCCAGCGAGTTCCGTTATCGCGATCCGGTGCTGGACAAAAACACCCTCGTGGTGGCCGTGTCCCAGTCCGGTGAGACCGCCGATACGCTTGAGGCCGTTCGCCACGCCAAGGCCCAGGGCGCCAAGGTGCTGGCGGTGTGCAACACCAACGGGGCACAGATTCCCCGCGAGTCCGATGCGGTGCTTTACACCCACGCTGGCCCGGAGATTGGTGTGGCCTCCACCAAGGCCTTTTTGGCGCAGGTGGCCGCCAACTACATTGTGGGCTTGGCCCTGGCGCAGGCCAAGGGCACCAAGTACCCGGATGAGATCGCAGATATCTACCATGATCTGGAGTCCATCCCGGAGAAGATCGAGACTCTGCTCGCCGTCGAGGACGAGACCAAGCGCATCTCGGAGGTGCTGGGCGCGATTCCCACCATGCTGTTCTTGGGCCGCGGCGTGGGCTTCCCCGTGGCGCTGGAGGGTGCGCTGAAGCTGAAGGAGCTGGCCTATATTCACGCCGAGGGCTTCCCGGCTGGTGAGCTTAAGCATGGGCCGATCGCGCTCATCGAGGACGATCTTCCCGTGGTTGTGGTGGTGCCCTCGCCGCGTGGGGTGAAGCTGCTGCACTCCAAGATCGTCTCCAATATTCAGGAGATCCGTGCCCGCGGCGCGAAGACCATCGTGATCGCCGAGGAAGGCGATGATGCAGTGGAACCCTACGCCAACTGGCTCATCCGTATCCCCGAGACCTCCACGATCATGCAGCCCCTGCTGGCCACCGTGCCGCTGCAGTTCCTCGCCGCGTTTATCGCCCGTGAGTGCGGTAACGAGGATATCGATAAGCCCCGTAACCTGGCGAAGTCCGTGACTGTGGAATAGCACCAGCAGTAGAAGAACTCGAGCCCACATGCTGTGGTGCTCGAGTTCTTTGCTTATCGACGCCGCCCTATAGCCACGTCCACGCCGCCGCGGCCGCCAGCGCCCCGGTGGCGTTGAGTGCCCAGTGCAAACCAATGGGGGCGATCACGCTATCGGTATGGTGGCGCAGCCAGGTGAGTACCGCCCCAGCACCGGCGGTGGCCAGTACCGCTAAGCCCACTCCGATCCAGGTGGCGAGGCTGCCGGAGCCGAGTAACCCCGACAGGCCCGCGTTGGAGGCAGTCAGCCCCAGCGAGGAGCTGATATGCCATAGCCCGAACAACAGAGAACCCGCTCCAAACACCAGCTTGGTGCCGCCGAGGCGATCGAGGGAGGCGTGCAGCATGCCGCGAAAAGCCAACTCCTCCGGAACCACGGTTTGTAGCGGGATAATCACCAGCGCGGCCAGCAGCGCCCGCCGAAGAGTGGCGTAGGAGTCATTGAGGAAGAACTCGCGCGTGAACGGCAACGCTAGCCCTGCGCCCACCACGAGGATGACTGCCCCCATCGATAACCCAGCCCAGCGCGCCCCACGGCGCAGGGTGGAGCGGGAGATCCCCATCGATTGCGGGGTATAGCCGCGGGCGAAGGCCACAAGCACCATCGCCGCTACTCCGAGAGCCACTGTGAAACGATAGGATGCCAGCTCGGTGAAGTGAGCGAGGGAATTGATGATGGCGAGGCTGCCGACTAGGAGGGCGACGTCGATAAGCGCTGAGCGCCGCGATCCGGACAGGCGGGGGCGGCGGGCAGCAGAAACGAACATGCGGTTCATCCTACGCTGCAGTGACAGTGGCACAATGTGGCTTATGGATTTGCTCAGCACCACCATTGATCTCGAGGCGATTGCGCACAATACTCGTGCGCTCAAGGCACGCGCCGGGAGTGCCCAGCTCATCGCGGTGGTGAAGGCCGACGCCTATGGTCATGGTATGGCGGAATGCGCTGCCGTGATGGCGCGCGAGGGCGCCGATATGTTTGGGGTGGCCACCCTGCCTGAGGCGCTCGAGGTGGTCGCCGCGCTGCGCCCACGCGGCTATGAGCAGCCGGTGCTGTGCTGGCTTTGGCATCCCGCCCAGGACCTTGATGCTGCGCTCGAGGCGGGAGTGGTGCTGGGAATCGCGAACCTTGAGCAGGCCCGTAGTCTCATCGCCCAGCTACAGGGGCGCCCCATCACCGTGCACGTGAAGGTGGATACTGGGCTGAATCGCTCGGGCGTGGATGATGAGGAGTGGGAGGAGATATTTCACCTGCTCGCCGCCGCCCCTACGGTTTCGGTCGATGGTATCTTCAGCCACCTTGCCTGCGCCGATGATCCCGGCAATAGCAGTATCGACGCCCAAGCAGAGCTCCTGCGCCGCGCCTCTGACTGCGCGCACCGCTGCGGCCTGCGCCCGCGACTGCGGCATCTGGCCAATTCCCCAGCTACCCTGACACGTCCCGATCTCTACTTCGAGGCCATTCGCCCCGGGCTGGCGCTTTATGGGGTGTCCCCCTTTGCCGGAAGAGACGTCGCGGAGTGGGGGCTTATCCCCGCGATGCGATGGACGGCGCGGGTGACCACCATCAAAACCACCCACACTGGCGAAGGCGTCAGCTACGGGCTGACGTGGCGTGCCCCGCGGGAGAGCGTGACCGCCGTGGTGGCGGTGGGCTATGCCGATGGGCTGCCGCGCGCCGTGCAGACTCGGCGCGGCGAATCCGATCTATGGGTGAGTATTAAGGGCCAGCGCTATCGGCAGATTGGTCGGGTGTGTATGGATCAGATCGTGGTGGACCTCGGAGATAATGCGCACGGGGTGGCCATCGGTGATGAGGTGCTGCTCTGTGGCGATGGCAGCGCGGGAGAGATGACTGCCGCCGAGCTCGCCGCGGCCGCCGGCACGATCGCCTATGAGATGGTGTGCGCCCCGAAGGGACGGACGGTGCGGCACTATCTGCCGGCTCATCAGCACAACTCAGTGGAGGAGTAGGAGTAGATGCACAAGGAGTGGCCCACCTCTGGGCAGGAGCGCTGCGAGGAATTGGAGGATACCCACGCCTTCGGGGAACGGCTCGGCCGTGCCCTCGAAGCCGGGGATGTGGTGATTCTGGATGGCCCACTGGGGGCGGGAAAAACCAGCCTCACCCAGGGCATCGCCCGCGGCATGAATGTGAAGGGGCGGGTGACCTCACCGACGTTTACTATCGCCCGGGAACATCGCCCGCGTGGCAGCGGTCCAAGCCTGATCCACGTGGATGCGTATCGGCTGCTCGGGGAAGGCAGCGGCTCGGTAGATCCGGTGGGCGCACTCGACTCTTTGGATATGGATAGCGAACTGCACGAGGCGGTGGTGGTGGCCGAGTGGGGTAAGGGCTTGATGGAGCAGCTCGCCGAGCACTATCTACTGCTCACACTCGACCGTCATTCCGCAGTGGAGGCCGATCCAGACTCGGAGGCGCGTCTTATCTCTTGGCAGCGGCACTAGCGCGTGTAGGCAGCCCCCCGCACCATTAGGCCGTCTCCGGCGGCGCCTGCCGTCGGTTGAGGGACATCTGGGGCTGCGCGGCTGGATCTGGGGTGCGCAGCACCCACGAAGGCGAGCGCGAGGGCGGCTCTCCGCCAGTGGCGCTCGTGGCGATGCTGAGGCGGTGGAGGAGATATTCCAAGGGGCCGCGCCGCCAGCGCAGGCGATAGAGCGAGGTGCCGAGGAGGAAGATCAGTAGTTGGATGCTTAAAACACTAAAGTCCTGCCAGCTATAGGGCTCTGCGTCCGGTACCGGACCTTCGTCGAAGCTGCTTTCCGCATCGGGTGAGTACTCGCCGATGAAGCGCTCAGCACTCTCTCTGGCGGCTGCGGGGGAGTCGATTGCACGAAGCTCATCGCGGAGCTGTTCCTGCTCAGGAGACAGCGGCGCTGTTGAATCGAGAAGAGGATCGGGCTCGGCCATGTAATAGTCCAAGGTGTACTCGCTGAGAGCACGCTCGAACTGCTCGCTGTTGAGGGGGCCGCGCAGGCGCATATGGAGCACATCCAAGGCGCGCTGGCGCTGCTGCGACACCTCTACCTCCGAGGAGTCGCCCACCGAGTCGCTTTCTACGTATCGAGCGCCGCCCAGAGCTGTGTCTGTGTATTCCGTGCTGGCTTCAGAGGAACCGAACGCAGGGGTGGAAGAATAGACATCCGCCGAGGGGTTGATTGCCGCAGTCATCGGGGCGCTCAGTAGAACGTGAGTGACGTAGACCGTCAGGGCCATGGAGCCGAAAGCCTGCAGCGGATAGAAGTGGGTGTATCGGAGCGCCACGATGACGGCCACAGCCGCGAATCCGGTACCCAGCACATCGCCGATGGAGCCGCTGTGAGGCAGCGGAAGCAGGTAGGACTGCAGCGCAGCGAATAACGGTGAGTCCGCCATCCCCGCGGGTGCGAGGGAAGGATCGGCGTGATCAAAAAGCAGAGAGCGGGCAAGTACGGCACCCACGCCGGCGGGGATACACCACAGCAGCGCTCGCGCCCAGTACACCCTAGCGAGCAGGACTCCGATGAGGGTGTAGGCCAGCCATGCCGGCAGCGGATAGACGCCGTCTCCTATCAGACCGACGGGGCTCGTCGACATGATCAACGCTTCCTGCAGCAACGGTCCGGTAAACACGAGCACCACGGTGAGAAGAAGTAATCGCCGCGTGCTGCACTGCGCGATGGGCGCGAGCAGGATCTGCGCCACGCCAATGGTGCCTAAGACGATGGCGATCGCGCCGCTGAAGGGAGTGAGGATGATGCTCACAGCGATCAGGGCGACGCCTCTGATTGTGGCCACGCTCCGATCGTGTCTATCTAGGATGATGGCCAACGTAATGCCGCTGAGTACGGCGAAGAGGGTTGAAGGATAGCCGTCCGAAAGATCTGTGAGTACGCTCGGCCCGTGATGCACGGTGTGCGCGTACATCATGCCGATGATCGCGAGCGCCCGTGCAATATCGAGCCCATCGACTCTCCGCAATGATGTCGCCATGACTCATAACTGTAGGCGCGTCGAGTGGGCAGCGCCCGCGAAAGAGGAGTACGAGTAGGGTGG
Source organism: Corynebacterium sp. 11A (assembly GCF_008930935.1). NCBI lineage: Bacteria > Bacillati > Actinomycetota > Actinomycetes > Mycobacteriales > Corynebacteriaceae > Corynebacterium > Corynebacterium sp. 11A. Next base: position 9,333 of record NZ_PQMR01000002.1, on the reverse strand, counting down.
TGCTGCGTTCAGCCAAAGCACTACTCCACGAATTTTTTTGGGGAGTGCTCGGCTCGGCATGTCAGCACCGAGAGATATCGCGTTCCCGCCGTGTCGGGCCCGTGGGGAACGACACGGCGTCTGTGCATGATCGGTGCCGATTAAGGACGAGCCCAGCGTGGTGATGATGGATAGATGAGGAGACCAAGCAGTTGAGTACCACCCCCGCTGCCGCGGATCCTATCCGCTGGAAAATCCTCGGGCTCATGCTCGTGTCCGTGTTTATGTCCCTGATGTCCGTGAGCATCATGAACGTGGCGCTGCCCGCGATCCAAGCCGGTCTGGGCGCCACCCACACCGATATCCAATGGGTGCTCTCCGGCTACACACTCGTCTTCGGTGCCTTCCTCGTGCCCGCCGGCCGGGCCGGAGATATTTTCGGCCGCCCCGGTTTTTTCCTCATCGGTCTCATCGTGTTCCTCAGCGGCTCGGTCGCGGGTGGCCTGTCGCCCAGCCCCGCCTTCCTCGTGGGAGCCCGGCTGGTGCAGGGCATGGGTGCGGGGCTGATGAATCCACAGCTGATCGGCATGATTCAGTACTATTTCACCGGCAAAGAACGAGGCCGTGCCTTCGGTTTCTTCGGCTCCACCGTGGGCATCGCGGTGGCCATTGGCCCTGTGCTCGGCGGATTCCTCATCGGTCTCGGCGGAGAAAACTTAGGCTGGCAGCTCACCATGTTCGTCAATCTGCCTATCGGGCTGATCGTGCTGATCTTGGGGCTTGTGTGGTTCCCACGGCCGCTGGCGAGCGCCGATCCGGTGCGCGCGGCGGACGGCAGCTACAAGATCTCCTCGGTGATTCGCGCCATCGATCCCGTGGGCGTGGCGCTGCTGACCAGCGCCGTGCTGCTATTCCTGCTGCCTTTCGTGGAAGGAAAAGAAAGGCCGTGGGTGTGGCCCTTAGTGCTGCTCTCCCTGCTGCTGCTCACCGCTTTTGTGTGCTGGGAACGCTCCTATAAGGATTCTGGCCACGCCCCCATGGTGGATCTCGATGTGCTGGTTGTCTCGAGTTTCCGCAATGGTGCCGCGCTATCCTCGCTGTATTTTTTAGGCATCACCAGTATCTGGGTGATCGTGGCCATGTATTTCCAGCAGGGCTTGGGCTACTCGGCGTTGGTGGCCGGCTCCGTGGGGATCCCCGCCGCGCTAGCCTCCTCGCTCTCTGCGGACTGGGCCGGCCGGAGAGTGATGGATCTCGGCCGCCCGTTGGTCGTGGGCGGCATGCTCGTGGCCACCACCGGCATGATCCTGAGCATCCTGGTGATCCTCGGCGAGCACCGCGGCATGCTCAGCGAGTGGTGGCTGGTGGCCACCCTCGGCATCGTCGGCATGGGGCAGGGCAGCGTGATCAGCCCGAACCAAACCTTGTCGCTGGCGGATGTACCCCAAAACTATGCCGGTTCCTCTGGGGCAGTCTTGCAGGTGGGCCAGCGTATCGGCACCGCCATCGGCCTGGCCATGATTACCGCCGTTCTCTTCGCCCTGCTGGAGCGCGTGGCGTGGTCGGTGGCCGTGGCCGGCAGTTTCGGCATCATCGTCATCATTATGCTCAGCGCCACCGCGATCGGGGTGCACGATGTGCGCCAGCGCCGCGCCACAGCCGACTAGATGTCCACACCCTCCAAGCGCAGCAGTCGGCGCTTGAGCTCTACTCCGCCGGCATAGCCGCCGATACTGCCGTCGCTGCGCAGAATCCGATGACAGGGCAGAAACACGGGCACGGGATTCAGCCGGAGCGCCGTGCCGGTGGCGCGCACCGCCCTAGGATGGCCGGCCCGCGCTGCGAGCTGGCCGTAGCTAAGGGTTTCGCCGTAGGCCACAGTGCTCAGAGCGGCATACAGATGGTGTCGAAAAGCGGTGTGGGAGCGATAGTCCCAAGCTACCGAGAACTGCCGGCGCTCGCCCGCGGCGTATGCACACAACTCCTCGCAGGCTTGGCGCAGCAGGTCAGAAGCTGGGGCGATGAGCTCCTCTGCGCCAAAACTCACCCGAGTGATACCGTGCGGGCCCGCGGTGAGAGTAAAGGCGCCTAGGGCGGTGGTCACTGTTGCCTGCATAGGCTCCTAGCCTAGCGGGTGGGTAGGGTGATACATCGTGTTGTGCTTAGCCATCGATACCTCCACACCTACACTTGTCGCCGGCATCGTCGACACTGGCCACGGCGAACTCGCCGTGCAGCTGGTGCGCGACTGCCGCAAGCACAATGAGGTGCTTATTCCTACCATCCAAGACTGCGCCGCCCGCGCTGGCTGCACCCTGTCTGATGTCGAGGCCATCGTGGTCGGCTGCGGACCGGGGCCCTTCACCGGCCTGCGCGTGGGCATGGCCACCGCCGCCGCTCTCGGCGATGCACTTGGCATTCCCGTGCACGGAGTGGTGTCCCACGATGCGATCGCCCAGCAGCTTCTCGACGCCGCCGCCCCGCCCAGCAGCCTCCTCGTGGCCACCGACGCTCGCCGCCGCGAGGTCTACTGGTCCCGCTACTGCAACGGCCAGCGCAGCACCGGCCCTGAGGTGCACGCCCCCGCCCATGTGGCCGAGCTACTGCAGGACGACCCGGTGGAGATGCTCAACTGCCCCGCGCACATTGAGCTGCCCGCCACGGCGACGCGCGTGGATATCAGCCCCACCCCAGCATCGCTGGTGGCGGTGGCGGACTGGGGGCGTGCACCCGAGCCGCTGGTGCCGCTCTATTTGCGCCGGCCCGATGCCGTGGAACCCACGCCGCAGCCACTATCGCCGGCGATCCCCGACATCAATCTGGGCTAGCGGCTGCGTATAGTGGCAAAGATAAGCGGCGCATCGCGCCACCGCCCGTGTAGCGCTGGGCATTGCCCATCAATACCGAGTGAGACCCGTCAAGGAAGTGTGAACTGTTCCCGTGAGTGACTCCAACCCTGCGTCATCATCCACCCCGCGCCCTGCGATCACCGACGACGATGGGCAGCTGCTCCTGCCTGACGCGCTGCGTCCGTTGAACAACGAGGATGCCCCGCGCTGCGCCCAGCTGGAAAAACAGCTCTTCGGCGAGGATGATCCGTGGAGCGAGCAGGCTTTCTACTATGAGTTTGCCGGCCGCACCATCTATATCGGCTACGAGGACAATGGCGTGCTCGTGGGCTATGCAGGCCTCGCTATGCTCGGGCCGGAGGATGATCCCGAGTTCGAGATCCACACCATCGGCGTGGACCCCGACTACCGCCGCCAGGGCATCGCCACCCTCATGCTGCAAGTTTTTGTGGACGTGGCCGACTATTATGAGGGGCCGATCTTCCTCGAATGCCGCACGGATAACACCGCTGCGGTGACGCTCTACCAGCGCTATGGCTTCGGCGTCATCGACGAGCGTAAGAACTACTATCAGCCCTCCGGTGCCGATGCCTATGTGATGCAGCGCAACCCGCACGGCGCCCCCAACCCCAGCTAGGTCAATACAGAGTCGTGTCACGCTTTATCTGCGGGATCGAATCATCCTGCGACGAAACCGGTGTCGGCATCATCGAGCTTTTCGAGGATGGCCGTATGGCCGTCCGCGCCAATGCCGTCGCCTCCTCCATGGATCAGCACGCCCGCTTCGGCGGCGTGGTGCCCGAAATCGCCTCCCGCGCCCACTTGGAATCCATCCAGCCGGTGATGCACCAAGCCCTGCGGGAGGCCGGCATCGATAAACCCGATGTCGTGGCCGCTACCGTGGGCCCCGGCCTTGCCGGTGCGCTGCTCGTGGGCGCCTCCGCCGCGAAGGCCTATGCCGCGGCCTGGGGCGTGGACTTCTACGGGCTCAACCACCTTGGCGGCCACGTGGCCGTAGCTAATATCGACGGCGAACCATTGCCGCACTGCGTGGCACTGCTGGTCTCCGGCGGGCACACCCAGCTACTCGAGGTGCGCGCGGCAGGCGAGCCCATGGTCGAACTGGGCTCCACCGTGGACGACGCCGCCGGTGAAGCCTATGACAAGGTGGCTCGGCTGCTGCGTCTCGGTTACCCGGGCGGGCCCGTGATCGACCGCCTCGCCCGTACAGGCAACCCCAAGGCCATCGCCTTTCCACGCGGAATGCGCAAATCCGCCTATGACTTCTCCTTCTCTGGGCTTAAAACCGCTGTCGCCCGCCATGTGGAACAGGCCGAGCGCGACGGCCGCGTGATTGATATCCCGGATGTGTGCGCCTCCTTCCAAGAAGCCGTGGTGGATGTCCTCACGGCCAAGGCGGTGCGCGCCTGCCGCGACACCGGCGCCAGCGTGTTGCTGCTTGGTGGGGGAGTGGCCGCCAATTCCCGCTTGCGTGAGCTCGCCCAGCGGCGCTGCCGCTCCGCCGGCATCGAGTTACGGGTGCCGCCGCTGAGCTACTGCACCGATAACGGAGTGATGATCGCCGCGCTCTGCGCCGAGAGGATTCGCGCCGGGGCCGCCCCCTCGGATCTCAGCGTGGGCACTGACCCCTCGCTTGAGGTGGAACAGCCTCAGGCTTAGTTGCCGCAGCACACACGCGGGGTGAAACTTTGGGAAACATCTGCTGAATTGTGCGGCGAGGGCAGGCGCCTGCGCTAGTTGATCTGTTAGACACAGAAGATGTCCCTGCGCCCGCGCGCTCCTCACGCAGAACTAGCAAAGGTTGTTTTTCCATGCCCCGTGGCCTGCTCGTGCACCCCGATTCCTCTTCGCAGCTGATTACTTTCGAGCTTGAGGACGCCGCCTCGTATCTCGGCGCCGACGGGCAGCGTTTGTCCGTCACCTTCCGTGATGATGGCACCACCGTGGCCGCGCTCTACGCCGCTGCGGCGGCCAGCGAGGGCGCCGAGCCCAACCCAGTGGCATCCATGGGCCGCCAAGAAGCCAGCACCGGAAACTCCGCCTTCCTCACAGACCCCACCAATGCTGTCTGTGGGCCGGTGCTCTTTGTCGGCGCCGATGGCTCCGATATCAGTGATGACGACATCGAGCAGGTGCGTTCCGGTATCCGCGCCGTGTGCAACTACCGAGAAGATGAACCGGAGGATTATGCCCTCTGGCGTGCGGCAGTGCTCAACCTCGGCCGCCGCGCCGCCGAGTAGACGCACCCAGTGCATCACGGGCGTCGCCCTCGCGCGGTGCCCCTCGTGCCCGCGACAGCGCAGGCTTGTCGCGGGCACCTCCTCGTGTGTGGGGGATGTTTCGAGACGCTAAGAAAAGTCTGTACTGTAGCTGACATTGTTGTGAATATGGCTTAAGTCATAGAGGTTCCAAAGATGTGAGGTACGCCTATGGATGATTTCTCGCCCTATGTTTTGCTGCTGGACCTTGGCTGGATCTCCGTGTTGCTCGTGGTGGGCAAACTACTGCGGCGATTCGTGTCGGTATTCCAGAAACTCATGGTCCCCGCGCCCATTACCGCGGGCATTCTCGGCCTCGCCCTCGGCCCCGAGGGGCTGGGGTGGATACCTTTCTCCGATCAGCTCAACACCTACACCACTATGCTCATCGCGGCGGTCTTCGGCGCATTACCCTACACCATGAACTTCTCCCAAGAGGTTCGTTCCGGCGCGCGCACGATGTGGTCGGTATCGGTGTCTATGTTTCTCACGCAGTGGGGCATATTCGCCTTGCTCGGAGTACTCCTCTTTGCCCCGCTATTGGGCACGCCCGAGTGGTTCGGCGCGATGGTGCCGGTGGGCTTTGTGGGCGGCTTCGGCGTGGCCGCAGCCGTCGGCGGATCGCTAGAAAGCCAGGGCCAAGAGGCAGCGATGACGCTCGGCTTTACGGCGGCTACCGTCGGCACCCTCGCCGCCGTGGTGGGCGGTGTAATCATAGCCAAGTGGGGTTCCTCCACAGGCAAGACCTCGCAGCTGCCGGACTTCTCCAGTCTCTCGGACGATATTCGCACCGGCTGGATAGGCCAGAGTAGCGAGCGTCCGAGCGTGGGTAAGGCCACCACGAATCCCTCCTCGATCGAGCCGATCGCCTTGCATGTCTCCGTCGTGGGTATCACCATGTTCGTGGGATATCAGATCAAGCTGCTGCTCGAGTCGCTATTTCCGCTGCTGTCCGTGCCGCTTTTTGCATCCTCTTTCGTCGTCGGCATGCTCGGGGTGGGGCTGCTGCATATGGTGAAGGCGCCTCACTTTGTGGATAAGGACCTTGTGGGCTCTATTTCCGGCGGGTTTACCGACTACCTCGTGGTCACGGGCGTGGCCGCGATTGTTCCCGCAGTGGTGGCCGACTATGCCTTAGCGCTGGTGCTGCTTTTCGTCTTCGCTCTAGCGTTCTGCTGCGTTTACGCCTTTGTGGTGGCGCCGCGCACCTTCAAGGATCCGTGGTTTGAGCGCGCCCTCTTTGGCTGGGGCTGGTCCACCGCCTCTGTGGCCACGGCCATCGCCATTGTGAAGATCGTGGATCCGAATATGAAGTCCGGCACCCTCGAGGAATTCGGCGTGGCCTATGTGGGATTCGCACCCATCGAGATTCTGGTGATCATTATTGCCCCCATGCTGATCCTCGGTGGCTTCATTCTCGGGCTGGGTGCGGCCACCCTCGGGGCGGGCCTGATCGTCCTGTCCCTGCCCTTTATCGCCCAATGGCGCCGTCGATCCTCCGCGGACGCGGGCGCATCGACGGCACGCTGAGGTCCCGAGACCGAGAATTCAGCACCCTAGCAGTGGGCACAGTTGAGCGTTAGCACTCACGGAGGTAGAGTGCCAATAGGTTGTGTGACCCACAGTTGTTCACCCGCGACGACGGCTGTGCTGGAAGTACCAACCGGCACATGGAAACCATTCTTGCTATGTCATATGGAGGAATATCGTGGCGAATGTAAACATCAAGCCGCTGGAAGACCGCGTCCTGGTCCAGATCAACGAGGCCGAGACCACCACTGCATCCGGTCTGGTTATCCCGGACTCTGCTAAGGAAAAGCCGCAGGAAGCCACCGTCATCGCTGTAGGCCCGGGCCGCTGGGGCGACAACGACGAGCGCGTCCAGATGGATGTGAAGGAAGGCGACGTCGTGGTGTTCTCTAAGTACGGCGGAACCGAGCTGAAGTACAACGGCCAGGAGTACCTGCTGCTGTCTCAGCGCGACATTCTCGCAGTCATCGAGAACTAAGGAGGGGTCGAGCCACTTATGGCGAAACTCATTGCTTTTAACCAGGAGGCCCGCGAGGGCATCCAGCGCGGCGTCAATACTCTCGCCGACGCCGTGAAGGTCACCCTTGGGCCACGCGGCCGCAACGTGGTGCTCGAGAAGGCTTTCGGTGCCCCGACCGTCACCAACGATGGTGTCACCATCGCCCGCGATATCGACGTGGAGGAGCCCCTCGAGGATCTCGGCGCCCAGCTGGTGAAGTCTGTGGCCATCAAGACTAACGACGCTGCCGGCGATGGCACTACCACCGCCACGCTGCTCGCCCAGGCGCTTATCGACGAAGGTCTGCGCAACGTGGCGGCAGGCTCCAACCCTATCGGCCTCAACCGTGGTATCGCGGCTGCGGCGGAAAAGACCGTGGAGCTACTCAAGGCACGCGCTACTGATGTCTCCTCGGCCTCCGATATTGCGAACGTGGCCACTGTGTCCTCGCGCGATCCGGAGATCGGCGAGATGGTGGCCGGCGCCATGGAGAAGGTGGGCAAGGACGGTGTGGTCACCGTTGAGGAGTCCCAGTCCATGGAGACCACCCTCGATATCACCGAGGGCGTGTCCTTTGACAAGGGCTTCCTTTCTCCCTACTTCATCACCGACGTCGACGCCCAGCGCGCCGAGCTGGACGATCCGATGATCCTGTTGGTGCGCAACAAGATCTCCTCGCTGCCGGACTTCGTGCCGGTGCTGGAGAAGATCGTGGACTCCAAGCGTCCCGTGCTCATCATTGCTGAGGACATCGAGGGCGAGCCGCTGCAGATGGTTGTGGTCAACGCCCTGCGCAAGACCCTCAATGTGGTGGCCGTGAAGTCCCCCTACTTCGGCGATCGCCGTAAGGCCTTCATGGATGATCTCGCCGTGGTCACCAACGCCACCGTGATCGACCCGGAGGTGGGCATCAACCTCTCCGAGACCGAGATGAGCCACTTCGGTTCCGCTCGTCGCGTCACTGTGACTAAGGATCAGACCGTGATCGTCGATGGTGCTGGTTCCGCCGAGGACGTCGAGGTTCGCCGCGAGCAGATTCGCCGCGAAATCGAGTCCACCTCTTCCACCTGGGATAAGGAAAAGGCGCAGGAGCGTCTGGCCAAGCTCTCCGGCGGTATCGCTGTGATCAAGGTTGGCGCCGCCACCGAGACCGAGGTAGGCGAGCGCAAGCTGCGCGTGGAGGACGCCATCAACGCTGCCAAAGCAGCTGCCGACGAGGGCATTGTGGCCGGTGGTGGATCCGCCCTGGTACAGATCGCCGAAGAGCTCAAGGCCTATGCCGAGGAGTTCGAGGGCGAGGAGAAGATCGGCGTGCTGGCTACCGCCCGTGCTCTGACCAAGCCCACCTATTGGATCGCCGCCAACGCAGGTCTGGACGGCGCCGTCGTGGTCGCCCACACCGCAGAGATGGACAATGGCTCCGGCTTCAACGCCGCTACCTTGGAGTATGGCAACCTCATTGAGCAGGGAATCATTGATCCTGTGAAGGTGACCCACTCCGCTGTGGTGAACGCCACCTCCGTGGCTCGGATGGTGCTGACCACCGAGGCCTCCGTGGTGGATAAACCGGCCGAAACCGAGGAGCAGGAGGGTGGCTGTGGTCACCACCACTAAACTCGGCTAATAATGCAGCAACGCCCAGCGCCCTGAATTTCTCAGGGGCTGGGCGTTTATTGCTGTGTTGCCTCCGGCGGTGCCGAGCGCGGTTGCGTTTAGCGGGTGCGGAGGATGATGGCGCGCTCGGATTCAGAGAGCCCGCCCCAGATGCCATAGGGTTCTCCTATGCGCAGGGCGTGGTCACGGCACTGCTCGAGGACGGGACAGCCATGGCAGACTTCCTTGGCTTTGTTTTCGCGATTGAGTCGGGCGCGGCCGCGCTCCCCGTCGGGGTGAAAGAACACCGAGGACTCGTGCCCGCGGCAGGCTCCCTTCATCTGCCAATCCCAAAAATCCGTGTAGGTACCGGGTAGCTCGCTCGGCTGGGGCATGAGGATGCTCCTTGATGAATAAAAGGCGTGTGAACAAGACGGTGGTGATACGCCGATCAGTGTGCGCGCTACGGGTAAACGGCACATTAATCATTCATGGCACTTGATTTAAAGAAGTACTTTTCCGAGTAAATGCACATGTCCTGTGCAGGGGCTATGGGGCGATATGAACGATACGTGAACTCTTGGGTGGGGGCATGCAGGGGAGG